>DASTYI010000148.1:0-11098 GCA_035765045.1 Iamia sp.
TCCTTTGAGTTTTAGCCTTGCGGCCGTACTCCCCAGGCGGGGCACTTAATGCGTTAGCTACGGCACGGAACCCGTTGAGAGAGTCCCACACCTAGTGCCCAACGTTTACGGCATGGACTACCAGGGTATCTAATCCTGTTCGCTCCCCATGCTTTCGCTCCTCAGCGTCAGTACCGGCCCAGAGCATCGCCTTCGCTACTGGTGTTCCTTGTGATATCTGCGCATTCCACCGCTACACCACAAATTCCATGCTCCTCTACCGGACTCTAGTCACAACAGTTTCGAGCGGCGACTCCAGGTTGAGCCTGGAGGTTTCACACCCGACTTGTCGAACCGCCTACGAGCCCTTTACGCCCAATAAATCCGGACAACGCTTGCCCCCTACGTGTCACCGCGGCTGCTGGCACGTAGTTGGCCGGGGCTTCTTCTGTCGGTACCGTCATTTTCGTCCCGACTGAAAGGGGTTTACAACCCGAGGGCCTTCATCCCCCACGCGGCGTTGCTGCGTCAGGCTTTCGCCCATTGCGCAAGATTCCTAACTGCTGCCTCCCGTAGGAGTCTGGGCCGTGTCTCAGTCCCAGTGTGGCTGATCGTCCTCTCAGACCAGCTACCCGTCGAAGCCTTGGTGGGCCGTTACCCCACCAACAAGCTGATAGGCCGCGAGGCCCTCCCGAAGCACAATGCATTTCCTCACCTGACCATGCGATCTGGTGGGGGTATCCGGTATTAGCTCTCCTTTCGGAGGGTTATCCCGGTCTTCGGGGCAGGTTCCTCACGTGTTACTCACCCGTTCGCCACTAGGTCTTCCCCTGTGTTGCCACAGGATGGACCTCGTTCGACTTGCATGTTTTAGGCACGCCGCCAGCGTTCGTCCTGAGCCAGGATCAAACTCTCCGTCAAGATCTCGACGCACCCACCCGAGGGTGAGCTCGCCTTCGATCGGTTAATGAGAGCCGGACGAGGTCTGACAACCTCTTGATGTCCGAATCTTGGCATCAGCGACAGACGTGGGTATTCGTCCGTTTATCCGTTGATGCGTATTGAATTGACAGTCCTGCTGCGTCGAAGCCGAAGCCTCGAGGCGGCAGGCCCGCACTCGTACGTCCTCTGTTCTGTTTTCAAGGAGCACCCTGCTCCCAGTGGGAGCCGCTCGCGGCAGTCGCCCAGGTCGTGGGCGGTGGTGCCGGGTGCCGTCCGGATCCGGTGCGAACCGTTCTCCGGGGCGGCTGACCACCTTACCGGTGGGCCTCCGAGGCGTCAACCTCGGTGGCTCCGGGGCCGGGGCCGTGCCCTTCCCTTGCGGTGGGGGGCGAGTTGAGAACCTAGGCAGGTGACCCGGATCGTTCCAAATCCATCCGGGGCGCCGTTCGTCACATCCCTGGTCAGGGGGCCGCGACGGCCATCGCGTAGGCCCGCTTCCCCTTGCGCAGCAAGGCGTAGCGGCCGTGGAGGAGATCCTCGGCGTTCAGCGCCCGATCCTCGGCGATCCGCACGCCGTTCACGTAGACGCCGCCCTGGGCGATCGCCCGGCGGGCCTCCCCCGACGACGAGACGAGCTCGGCCTCCCGCAGCGCCACGCTCAGGAGGGGCGGATCGGCAGCCACCGCCACCGTCGGCATCTCGGCCGCGGCGGTGGCCAGGGCCTCGGGCGAGGCCGTGGTCGGGTCGCCGCCGAAGAGGACGTCGGTCGCCCCCTGGGCCGCATCGGCCGCCGCCGGCCCGTGGACGAGGGCGGTGACGTGGTGGGCCAGCACCCGGTGGGCGGGCCGGGCCGACGGATCGACCTCGTGGGCGTCGAGCAGGGTGGCGATCTCGGCCAGCGGGAGCAGCGTGAACCACTTCAGGTGGCGCTCGAGCTCGGCGTCGTCGATCTGCATCAGGTGCTGGAACAGCTGGTACGGGCTGGTCCGCTCGGCCGAGAGCCAGACGCGGGCGCCGGTCGACTTCCCCAGCTTGGTGCCGTCGGCGGCCAGCATCAGCGGCCAGCACAGGGCGTGGACGGTGCGGCCCCGGGCCCGGCGGACCAGGTCGACACCCGAGACGATGTTCCCCCACTGGTCGGAGCCGCCGATCTGGAGCTCGCAGCCGTGGGCGTCGTGGAGCCGCAGGTAGTCGTGGGCCTGGAGGAGCATGTAGCTGAACTCCATGTAGGAGATGCCCTGCTCGCTCTCCAACCGGTTGCGCACCGAGTCCCGGGCCACCATCTGGTTCACCGTGACGTGGCGGCCCACCTCGCGCAGGAAGTCGACCAGGGTCAGGTCCTCGGTCCAGTCCCAGTTGTCGACGAAGAGGGTGCCCCGGTCGCCGTCGGGGTCGACGATGCGGGCGATCTGCTCCTTGATCGAGGCCACGTTGGCGGCCAGGGTCTCGGCGTCGAGCAGGTTGCGCTCGTCGGACCGACCCGACGGGTCGCCGATCATCCCCGTCGCCCCGCCGGCCAGCCCGATGACGGTGTGGCCGGCGTCCTGGATCCGCCGCAGGGTCAGCAGGCCGATCAGGTTGCCCAGGTGGAGGCTGTCGGCGGTGGGGTCGACCCCGTAGTAGGCGGTGACGGGCCCCTCGGCCAGCCGGGCGGCGAGCGCCTCCCGGTCGGTGGTGAGGTGGACGAGGCCACGGGCCTCGAGGTCGGCGAGCACGTCGGAGGTCGGCACCGGGCCAGTCTGGCCCGTCGCCCGGTGGGCACCCGAGGCGTTCCCGTCTGGACGGGCGGCGGGGCCCCGGAGGAGGCTGGGCCCGTGACCGCACCGACCGAGGCCCCGCCGCTCCCCGACGGCCCGGCCGCCCCCGAGCGCTCCCGCATGGCCGTCGTCTGGACCGGCGTCGGCGTGACGGTGTTCCTGGCCATCGTCGTGATGTGGATCTGGATCTTCAGCGGGGCGGCCAAGAAGGCCAACCCCGACCACATCGACGACCGGGCCTGGGCGGCCGACGCCGAGGAGGCCTGCGCGGCCACACGGGACCGGATCGACGAGCGCAGCCGCTCCGCCGGCAACCAGGACACCGAGGCCCGGGCCGACGCCATCGACGCCTCCACCGACGACCTCGAGGCCCTCCTCGCCGATCTGGCCGACCCGCTGCCCGAGTCGGCGTCGGACCGCTCGGTCGTCGAGCCCTGGCTCGCCGACTACGACCAGCTGGTCGAGGACCGGCGCACCTACGCCGATGCCGTCCGGGTCAACCCCGACGCCCGCTTCCTCACCACCGAGAAGTTCAACGACCCCCTCGACCGGGTCGTGCAGACCTTCGCCGAGGTCAACGACATGCCCTCCTGCATCCCGCCCGGCGACGTCGGCTAGCTACCCCTCCACCTCGTTCACCTCGGCGGCGATCGCCAGGCCCCGGTGGACCAGGCGGCGGGTGCTCTCGTCGGCGTCGAGGGCGTCGAGGTCCGCATCGCCGGTGACCCAGGCGGCGCCGGTCGACTCCTCGTTGTGATCGGCCTCGGCATCGGGGCTGGCCAGCAGGAGGAAGCGCAGGTCGTGGTGGACGTGGAACGAGCCGTCGGGGTACGGCACGTCGTGGACGTCGAGGTCGACGGCCGGCAGCACGGGGCGGAGGCCGGTCAGGCCCGTCTCCTCGGCGGCCTCCCGGCAGGCGGCGGCGAGGAGGTTGCCGTCGCCGTCGACGTGGCCGCCGGGCTGGAACCAGCGCCCGAGCTTGCGGTGGTGCAGGAGCAGGGCGCCCCGCCCGGGGGCGACGACGACCGCCGAGGCGGTGAGGTGGTCGGGCAGCGAGGCCCGGTCGAGCGGGTCGGCCGGGTCGTCGCACAGGGCGAGGACGCGGGCCCGGACGTCCTCCAGCTCGGGCGGGAGGGCGGCGTTTGCCACCAGGGCCCGGGCCAGGGCCCGGTCGCCGGGGCGGGACGCGGCCCGATCGTCGGACGGGTCGAGCACGGCCCACGCGGTCATCGGCCGATCCTGGCAGGCCAGGCGCCCGGCCCGGGCCACCCGGCGGCCCGAACGTCGGCGGGGTGGTCGGCTCCGGGCAGAGCCGGTTCTGAGGCGTGAGGAGCGCGCCGGCGCAACCGTGGAAGATCAGAACGGGCGGGGGCCGGACAGAGCCCGGTTCTGAGGCGGCAGGAGCGCGCTGGCGCAACCGTGGAAGATCAGAACGGGTGGGCGGCGGACCGGCCCGGGCAGAGGCGGGAGGAGCGCGCCGGCGCAACCGTGGAAGATCAGAACGGGCGGGGGCCGGACCGAGCGGGTTCTGAGGCGGGGGCGGTGCGTGGGCGCAAGTGTGGGAGATCAGAACGGCTGGGCGGCGGACCGGCCCGGACCGAGCGGGTTCTGAGGCGGGAGGAGCGCGCAGGCGTAACCGTGGAAGATCAGAACGGGCGGGGGCCGGACCGGGCGGGTTCTGAGGCGGGGGCGGTGCGTGGGCGCAACGGTGGGAGATCAGAACGGGGGCGGGCGGGGGTGGGACGACGGGGGGGTCAGCGGGGTTTGGCGGAGACGTGGGGGTGGCCGGGGAGGTACCAGCGCCAGGGCAGGTCCGCACCTTGCGAGAGGCCGATCCGGGGGCTGGTGGCGGGGGCGACGGTGAGCGGCTCGCCGTCGGTGGCCAGGGTGACGCCCCGGTCGGCCCGGACCAGGTCGGCGCCGTCGAACGTCCCGTCGATCCCCAGCGCCTGGCAGAGCCGGGCCGGCCCCGAGGTCAGGTCCCGGTCCCGGCGGGCCTTGGGGCGAGCCGCCCGGATGGCGTCGAGGCCGGCGACCGGCGCCCCGGCCCGGAGCAGCACCGCCCCCGCCTCGCCCTCGCGGCCGCACACGACGTTGGCGCACCAGTGCATCCCGTAGGAGAAGTAGACGTAGAGGTGGCCGGGCGGGCCGAACATCACCTCGGTGCGGGGCGTCGGGCCCCGGTAGGCGTGGCTCCCCGGGTCCTCGGCCCCGCAGTAGGCCTCGACCTCGACCAGCCGGACCACCCGGCCGTCGTGGACGAGGAGCGTGCCCAGCAGGTCGGGCGCGACCTCTCGGGGGTCCCGGGCGTAGAAGGAGCGGGGCAGGCGCCGACGGCGGGGCACGCCGGATCAGCCGTCGGCGCCGGTGGTCGCCCACCAGACGACGCCCGGCCCCCGGACCCGGCACGAGGCCCGCTCCCCCGGCGGCACCAGGACGGCCCGGCCCTCCCCCAGCTCGACCCGGTCGTCGTCGGTGGTGAGGACGGCCGACCCGCCCGTCGCCACCGCCAGCGCCGGCCCCGACCCGGTGGGGACGGCCATGGCCCGGCTGCCGGCCTCGATCCGGTGGAGGGCGATGTCGGGCACCGGCGGGGCGTAGCGGCGGATGCCGAGCGCCACCCCGTCGCCGGGCATCGGCTCGACCCCGACCCCGGGCGGCGCCAGCAGGTCGACCAGCGTCCCGGTGTCGACGTGCTTGGGCGTGAGGCCGCCCCGGATCACGTTGTCGGAGGCGGCCATCAGCTCGACCCCGGCCCCCTGGAGGTAGGCGTGCGGCACCCCGGCCGGGAGGAAGACGCCCTCGCCGGGGTGGAGCTGGCGCAGGTCGAGCACGAGGGGGGCCAGGGCGGTGGCGTCGCCCGGGTAGGCGGCGGCCAGCCGGCGGACCCAGCTGCGGGCGTCGTCGCCCGCCCCGGCTCGGGTGGCGGCGAGGTGGGCCAGGGCCTCCCGCTCGGCGGCGTCGGCGGTGAGGAGGTGGACGAGGGCCCGGCGGGCGTCGGGCTGGTCGACCACCAGGTCGGCGAGCGGGCGGGCCTCGGGGCCGAGCGAGCGGAGGCGGGCGGCGGCGTCGGACCCGCGCCGGAACCCGACCAGGACCCACGTCGGGGTCAGGGCGACGAGGACCTCGGGCTTGGCGAAGGGGTCCTTGAACGACCGCTCCGGGGCGTCGATCGGGATGCCGGCGTCCTCCTCGCGGGCGAAGCCGGCGGCGGCCTGGTCGGGGTCGGGGTGGAGCTGGATGCTCAACGGGCCGCCGATGGCCAGCACCTTGAGCAGGAACGGGAGCCGGGCGCCGTACCGCTCGACCACGTCCGGGCCGAGGAGGGTGGTGGGGTCGGCGGCGACGGCGTCGGCCAGTGTCCGGCGGGCGCCGTCGCCGGCCGGCGTGGTCGAGGGCGCCGCCGGGTGGGCCCCGATCCACAGCTCGGCCTGGCGCTCGCCGGTCTGGGGGGCGCCGACCAGCGGGGCCAGCCCGTCGACCGCGCCCCAGGCGTAGGACTGGATGGGGTTGGCCAGACCGAGCACGGTCCGACAGTAGGGGTTCGGCCCCCGCCCCGAGGCGAACTCGGTGGGATCCGTGACACCCGGGTGTCACGGATCCCGCCGAGTTCGGAGAGGGTGGGGGTCAGGAGGGGCGGGGGACGCCGATGGGGTTGGGGTCGGGGATGACGTCGGTGGCGAGGAGGCGGGCGACCAGCGGGGCCAGCAGGGCATCGAGGCGGGCCACGCCCTCGGGGCCGAGGGCCCGCCAGGGGCGGAGGGCGGCGGCGTCGGTGGCGGCCTCGACGTCGGCCCGGAGGGCCTCGCCGGCCGGGGTGATGGTGCCGTCGGGGGCGAGCAGGCCCCGGGCGGCCAGGGCGGCCTCGGCCCCGGCCCAGGCCTCGGGGGTCCAGCCCCGGATCTGCTGGAAGCGGGCGGCGGTCAGCGGGCCGGCGGCGACGGCGAGGACGTTGGCCTCCAGGCCGGTGAGGTCGGCGGCGACCAGGGCGGCGACGTGGCCGTCGCCCCGGTGCTCGCGCAGGACGGTGGCGGCGTGCCAGAGCGTGGCCCGCGGCCCGGCCGCCGGGGCCGGCCAGGGGAGGTGGAGGTTGGCGGCGGCGAGGGGGCGGCCGTCGGGGGTGGCGGCCTCGGCGGCGGTGCGCAGGAGGCTGGCCGCCTCCTCCTCGTCGGGCCCGACGGGGCCGAGGGCGGCGTCGAGGGCGGCGACGGCGCCGGCCCGGCGGACGGCGAGGGCGTCGGCCGGCGACACCAGCGACCAGACCGACGGGATGGCCCGGGCGACCATCTCGGGGGCGAAGCCGAAGAAGGCGGCGGTGACGACCTCGGGTCCGGCGGGGGCCAGCGGGGCGGCCCGCCCGGCGAAGTAGCCCCGCCAGAACCCGGTCACCCCGACCTCGGCCCACGCCGCCGTCACCTCGGGGGCGAAGTAGGTGACGGCGTGGATCGGCTCGTAGAGGGTCCAGAGGCGGCGGGCGACGGCGGGTTCCATCCCCTCACCCTGCCGCGTCGGTGGGGACGGTGCCCTCGACGGCGGGGCCGGCCGATCCCCGGTCGAAGCGGGGCAGCGTGACGTGGACGATCGGCCCGACGGTCAGGGCGTAGACGACGGTGCCGATGCCGACCGAGCCGCCGAGGATGATCCCGCTGACCAGGGCCGTCACCTCGATGACGGTGCGGGCCAGGCGGATCGAGTGGCCCCTCGCGGCGAAGCCGGTCATCACCCCGTCCCGCGGCCCGGTGCCCAGCCCGGCCCCGATGTACATGCCGATGGCGATGCCGTTGACCACGATCCCGACGGCGAAGGCGGCCAGCCGGGCCCACGGCCCGTGGGGCGTCGGCAGCACGGCGATCCCGACCTCGATCGACAGCCCGATCAGGATCGAGTTGAGGACGGTGCCGATGCCGGGCCGCTGGTGCAGCGGGATCCACAGCAGGAGGATCACCCCGCTGGCCAGGATCACCACCCAGCCCAGCCCGATGCCGGTGCGCTCCGACACGCCCTGGTGGAAGACGTTCCACGGGTCGAGCCCGAGATCGGCCTCGACGATCAGGGCCAGGGCGAAGCCGACCAGCACCAGCCCGATCACCAGCTGCACCAGCCGGGCGCCGAGGTCGGGGGTGGTGGGCACCGCCCGACCCTACGGACGGCGGCGAGGCCCGACGCCCCGATTCGGCCCACGGATCGGCCCACGTCGCCCCGGACCGGCGCCGACCCGGCAGGATGGGTGCCCCGCCCGACCGAGGAGCCCCCGATGCAGGTCCTGTACACCGCCACCGCCACGGCCACCGGCGACGGCCGCAACGGCCACACGACCAGCGACGACGGGATCCTCGACGTCGACGTCCGGGTCCCGACCGAGATGGGCGGCCCCGGCGGCGCCACCAACCCCGAGCAGCTCTTCGCCGCCGGCTACGCCGCCTGCTTCCACTCGGCCCTCAAGGTGGTGGCCGGCAAGGACACCGCCAGCGTCGAGGGCACCGAGGTCTCGGCCAGCGTCGGCATCGGCCCGAACGACGCCGGGGGCTTCGGCCTCACCGTCGAGCTCGACGTCCACGTGCCCAACCTCGACCGGGAGGCGGCCGAGGCCCTCGTCGCCCGGGCGCACGAGGTCTGCCCCTACTCGAACGCCACCCGTGGCAACATCGACGTCGCGCTCCGGGTCGTCTGACCGGGGGCCGGCCCGGCCCCGCCGCACCGCGGCCACCCCGGTCACGGCGGCCGACGTCGGTGACGTCGTGGGCCGCACCTTCCGCAGCAGCGGCCAGACCGTCGTCTGCGCGGCCATGGCGATCCTGTGGCCGCTGGTCCTGTGCTCGCTGGCCATCAGCGCCCTCGACGAGCCCGCCCTGGCCGCCGCCCTCGGCGCCGGCGGGATCCTCGGGTGCTGGCTCTACGCCCGGGCCGCGGTGATGCGGCTCGACGTCGAGGCCGGGGGCCTGACCGTCGTCGGCTTCACCGGCAACCGCTTCGTGCCGTGGGAGGACGTGGTCGGCGTCACCGCCGGCTACGAGGGCCTCCGCATCCTCGTGCCCGAGGGCAAGGGCCCGATCCTCCACAGCCTCAGCCGCACCCGCCGCTCGGTCACCACCGGTGTCCCCGGCTTCGCCGACGCCGTGGCCGAGCGGCTCACCGAGGAGGCCCGGATGCGGCAGGCCTCGTGAGCGCCGCACCCCCGAACCTCGGCGAGCGGATCCCGGCCGGCGGCGACGAGGACGCCGTCGTCGACGCCTTCGTCGGCTGGGTCGAGGACCGGGGCCTCAGCCTCTACCCGGCGCAGGAGGAGGCGCTGCTGGAGGTCGTCACCGGCGCCCACGTGATCGTCAACACCCCGACCGGCTCGGGCAAGAGCATGATCGCCATCGCCGCCCACCTCGCCGCCGTGGCCCGGGGCGAGCGGACCTTCTACACGGCGCCGATCAAGGCCCTCGTCTCGGAGAAGTTCTTCGACCTGACCGAGGTCTTCGGGGCCGAGCGGGTCGGCATGATGACCGGCGACGCGGCGGTGAACGCCGACGCCCCGATCATCTGCTGCACGGCCGAGATCGTCGCCAACATGGCCCTGCGGTACGGGGCCGCGGCCCCGATCGGCCAGGTGGTGATGGACGAGTTCCACTACATCGCCGACCCCGAGCGGGGCTGGGCCTGGCAGGTGCCGCTGCTCGAGCTGACCGAGACCCAGCAGGTGCTGATGTCGGCCACCCTCGGCGACGTCACCCGCTTCGTCGACGACCTGGAGGCCCGGACCCCACGCCCCGTCGCCGTCGTCCGCTCCGGCACCCGGCCGGTGCCGCTCGTCCACGAGTTCCGCATGGCGCCGATCATCGAGACGATCGAGGAGCTGCTGGCCACCGACGCCGCCCCCGTCTACATCGTCCACCCGACCCAGGCCGGCGCCGCCGAGCGGGCCCAGGCGCTGATGAGCCTCAAGCTCTGCACCCGCGAGCAGAAGGAGGCCATCGCCGCCGAGATCGGCGACTTCCGCTTCGGCGCCGGGTTCGGGCGCACCCTGAGCCGCTTCGTCCGCAACGGCATCGGCGTCCACCACGCCGGGATGCTCCCCAAGTACCGGCGGCTGGTCGAGCGGCTGGCCCAGACCGGGCTGCTCAAGGTCATCTGCGGCACCGACACCCTGGGCGTGGGCATCAACGTCCCCATCCGCACGGTGCTGATCACGTCGCTGTCGAAGTTCGACGGGGTCCAGACCCGGCTGCTGACCGCCCGCGAGTTCCACCAGATCGGCGGGCGGGCGGGGCGGGCCGGCTACGACACGATGGGCCGGGTCGTCGTCATGGCGCCCGAGCACGCCATCGAGAACGCCCGGATGGAGGCCAAGGCCGGCGACGACCCGAAGAAGCGGCGCAAGATCGTCAAGAAGAAGCCGCCCGAGGGGATGGTCAGCTGGGGCGAGCCGACCTTCGACCGGCTGGTGGCGGCCGAGCCCGAGCCGCTGACCAGCCACCTGAAGGTCACCCACTCGATGCTGATCAACGTGCTCGACCGGCCCGGCGACGGGCGGGCCGCCCTCCAGCGGCTGATCGACACCTCCTACGAGTCCGAGGCCGACAAGGAGGCCCACCGGGCCCGGGCGGCCGAGATCGAGGCCTCGCTGATCGAGGGCGGGGTGGTCGAGGAGCTGCCCGCGCCCGACGAGCGGGGCCGCACGGTGCGGGTCACCGTCGAGCTCCAGCCCAACTTCGCCCTCGACCAGCCCCTCGCCCCCTTCGCCCTCGCCGCCCTGGAGCTGCTCGACCCCGAGTCCGAGGACCACGCGTTGGACGTCGTCAGCGTGATCGAGAGCGTGCTGGAGGACCCGCGGCCGGTGATCGTCGCCCAGCGCAAGGCGGCCCGGGACGAGGCCATGACCCGGATGAAGGCCGACGGGCTCGACTACGAGCAGCGGATGGCCGAGCTGGAGACGATCGAGCACCCGCAGCCGCTGGCCGAGCTGCTGGTGCCGATGTTCGGCGTCTACCGCGAGGCGCACCCGTGGGTGGCCGACACCCCGCTGCGGCCCAAGGCGGTGGTGCGGGAGATGTTCGAGCGGGCGATGGGCTTCGGCGACTACGTCCGCCACCACGGCCTGGCCCGGAGCGAGGGCCTGGTGCTGCGCTACCTCACCGACGCCTACAAGGCGCTGCGACAGACCGTCCCCGAGGCCGACCGCACCGAGGATCTCGAGGACCTGATCGCGTGGCTCGGGGAGATGATCCGCCAGACCGACTCCAGCCTCCTCGACGAGTGGGAGTCGCTCATGGACCCGGCCGAGGCCGACCTCGCCGGGGGCGGGCCGGCGCCGGCCGCCGCCCTGGCCGAGCCGCCGCCGGTCTCCCGCAACCGGCGGGCCTTCACCGTGCTGGTCCGCAACACCCTGTTCCGCCGGGTCGAGCTGCTGGCCGCCCAGCGGTGGACGGCGCTCG
>DASTYI010000149.1:0-4660 GCA_035765045.1 Iamia sp.
GTCATCCTCCTCGTCGACGACAACAAGCTGAACCAGCTCGTCGCCAAGGGCACCCTCAAGCGCCTCAACTACGCCGTCGAGATCGTCGACTCGGGCGCCGACGCCGTCCGGGCCTGCGCCTCCCGGGGCTTCGACGCCGTCCTGATGGACATCATGATGCCGGGCATGGACGGCTTCGAGGCCACCGCCCGCATCCGCGCCGTCGACGCCACCCGCGGCGACGGCCGCCACACGCCGATCATCGGGCTCAGCGCCCGCGCCATGGAGGGCGATCGGGAGCAGGCGCTGGCCGCCGGGCTCGACGACTACCTGACCAAGCCGGTCCGCGAGGACCAGCTGCGGGCCGCGCTGGAGCGCTGGATCCGCCCCGTCGCCGTCCTCGACTGACGCCACCACCCATCACAGCCGCGTCTGGCGGACGGGTCCGGAGCAGGGGCCCGTCCGTCGTCGCGTCCGGGCGACCGCCTCAAGGTGCCTGGCACCTTGAGGCGGCCGTGGCTGGCGGTAGGTTCCCCGGATGGCCGAGTCCGAGATCCCCGTCGACGTCAAGCCGCGGAGCCGGGACGTCACCGACGGCCCGACCAAGGCCCCGGCCCGGGCGATGCTCCGGGCCGTCGGGATGGGCGACGACGACTGGGACAAGCCCCAGGTCGGCGTGGCATCGGCCTGGAACGAGATCACGCCGTGCAACGCCACCCTGCGGCGCCTGGCCGAGCAGGTGAAGGCCGGGGTCCACGCCGCCGGCGGGTTCCCGCTGGAGTTCGGCACCATCACCGTCAGCGACGGCATCTCGATGGGCCACGAGGGGATGCGGGGCTCGCTGGTGAGCCGCGAGGTCATCTGCGACTCGATCGAGACCGTCGTGTTCGCCGAGCGGCTCGACGGCTTCGTCGGCCTCGCCGGCTGCGACAAGTCGATGCCGGCGGTGCTGATGGCCGCCGCCCGCCTCGACCTGGCCAGCGTGCTCGTCTACAACGGCTCGATCATGCCCGGGCACCACGCCGGCCGGGCCCTCGACATCACCAGCGTGTTCGAGGCCGTCGGGGCCCACGCCCGGGGCACGATCGACGACGCCGAGCTGGCCGCCATCGAGCGGGCCGCCTGCCCCGGCGAGGGCGCCTGCGGCGGGATGTTCACCGCCAACACCATGAGCTCGATCGGCGAGGCGATCGGCCTCTCGCTCCCGGGCTCGGCCTCGCCGCCGGCGATCGACGCCCGCCGCGACGGCGACGCCCACCGGGCCGGCGAGGCCGTCGTCGAGATGCTGCGGCAGGGGATCACGGCCCGGCAGATCCTCACCAAGCCCGCCTTCGAGAACGCCATCGCCGTCACCTCGGCCCTCGGCGGCTCGACCAACGCCGTCCTCCACCTCCTCGCCATCGCCAACGAGGCCGGCGTCGCCCTCGAGCTGGAGGACTTCAACCGGATCGCCGCCCGGGTCCCGCACGTGGCCGACATGACGCCCGGCGGGAAGTTCCACATGAGCGACCTCGACCGCATCGGCGGCGTGCCCGTCGTGCTCAGGATGCTGCTCGACGAGGGCTTGCTCCACGGCGACGTCCTCACCTGCACGGGCCGGACCATGGCCGAGAACCTGGCCGAGGTCGCGCCGCCCGCGCCCGACGGGGTCGTCGTCCACCCGATGAGCGCCCCGATCCACGCCGAGGGCGGCATCAACATCCTGCGCGGCTCGCTGGCCCCGCAGGGCTCGGTGGTGAAGGTCGCCGGGCTGACCGAGGACCAGATCCGCTTCGAGGGGGCGGCCCGGGTCTTCGACGGCGAGGACGGCGCCATGGAGGCGATCCTCTCCGGCTCGATCGAGCCCGGCACCGTCCTCGTCATCCGCTACGAGGGGCCCAAGGGCGGCCCCGGGATGCGCGAGATGCTGGCCATCACGGGGGCGCTCAAGGGGGCCGGGCGGGGGGCCGACTGCGCCCTCGTCACCGATGGCCGCTTCTCCGGCGGCACGTGGGGGTTCTGCATCGGCCACGTCGCTCCCGAGGCCACCGACGGTGGGCCGATCGCCTTCGTCGCCGACGGCGACACCGTCCTGATCGACGTGCGCGAGCACCGGCTCGACCTGCTGGTCGACGAGGCCGAGCTGGCCCGCCGCCGTCAGGGCTGGGCGCCCCCGCCGTCGCGGTACCCGACCGGCGTCCTCGGCAAGTACGCCCGCCTGGTCCAGGGCGCCGAGACCGGCGCCACCACCAACCCGCGCTGACCCATCCCAACCTGCCTGCGGTTTAACGGATCTTGTTAAAGTCGAGGCATCTCCGGCAACCTCTACGACCCGATCGCCAACCCCTACGCCCCGGGGGCTGGCACCCCGCCCCCGGCCCTGGTCGGGCGCGACGCCGTCCTCGACGGCGCCCGCACCAGCCTGCGCCGGTTGCGGGCCGGGCGCTCGGCCCAGCACCTCCTCCTCACCGGGCTCCGGGGCGTCGGCAAGACCGTCCTGCTGGGCACCCTGGCCGCCATCGGTGAGCACGAGGGGTTCCGGGTCATCCGGGTCGAGGCGGTCGGGGGCGACGACACGGTCGCCTCGCTGCTGCGCCAGGCCCGCCGCATCACCGAGGAGCTGGGCGCCGGGCCCAAGGTGACCCGGGCGCTGCGCTCGATCGAGTCGGTCTCGCTGACCGTGCTCGGCACCGGGGCAGCGGTCGCCCGGGCCACCGCCGCGCCGGACCGGGAGGCGCTGGCCGACGTGGTGGTCGACCTGGTGGCGGCAGCCGCCGAGCACGACCTGGGCGTCGTGATCGCCGTCGACGAGGCCCAGGACCTCGCCCCCGCCGACCTCGGCCGGGTCCTCGCCGGGGTGCACCGCTGCGGGCAGGACGGCCTGCCGGCCTGGTGCGTGCTGGCCGGGCTGCCCAACCTGGTCGGGGTGGTGGCCAAGGCGGCGACGTACGCCGAGCGGCTCTTCACCGTCGAGGCCCTCGGCCCGCTCACCCCCGACCAGGTGCTGCGGGCCGTGGGCGACCCGGCCGAGGCCATGGACGTGCGCTGGGCCCCGGCGGCGGCCGAGGCCGGCGTCGACCGCTCCGACGGCTACCCCTTCTTCGTCCAGGTGTGGGCGTACCACACGTGGAACGCCGCCCGCGACGACCCCATCTCGCGGGCCGACGTCGAGCGGGGCGCCCCGGCCGCCCACCTCGCCCTCGACTCGTCGTTCTTCGCCGCCCGGATCGCCCGCATCCCCGAGTCCGAGGTCACCTACGTCCGGCTCCTGGCCTCGCTCGGGCCCGGGCCGCACCGCTCCGGGGAGGTGGCGGCCGCCGGCGGCCGGGCGACATCGGAGCTCTCGGCCATCCGCGACCGGCTGATCCGCGAGGGCGTCGTCTACGCCCCCCGCTACGGGTGGGTCGAGTTCGCCATCCCGCACTTCGACGCCTTCGTCCGCCGCACCCTCCCCCCGCCGGGCGGTCCGGGCCCGCACTAGACGGCGACGACGAGGGCGGCGGTGGCGAGGGCGAGGTAGCCGAGGGGGAAGGCGAGGTGGTGGTCGCCGGCGCGCAGGTGGGTGGCGACGGCGCCGACGAAGAAGAGGACGAGGCCGATGCCGGCGGCGACGTCGACGTGGGGGACGCCCACCAGCCCGAGGAGCAGGCCGGCGGCGCCAGCGCCCTTGACCAGGCCGAGCGGGGTGAGCCAGGACGCGGGGACGCCGACGCCCCGGGAGTTGGCCAGGACGAACGGGGCCCGTACGAGGTCGGCGACGGCGATGCCGCCCACGGCCACGACGGTCACCAGGGTCACGGCGACGGCCAGGGCGCTCACGGCAGGCCGGCGGGGGAGCCGTGGGCGGCGACGACGGTGGCGTCGACCGGGGCGACCGGGCCGCCGGCCCACGCCGGCATCGCCTCCCTGAGGGCGCGGGCGGCCGGGAGGGCGGGCAGCGGGTTGGCGACGCCCTCGTCGAGGTGGAGGACGAGGAGGTAGGACGGCTCGTCGCCGAGGCGCAGGGCGGCGTAGCGGACGCCGGGCGGGTCGGCCTCGGCCAGGGCCGCCACGGCGGCGGTGAGGGCGGCCTCGACCTCGGGCCGGTCGGCCTCGGTGGTCGTGAGGCGGACGATCTGTAGGGTCATGGCGGTCTCCTGCGGGGACGTCGGGACGGTGTGGTGCCCCCTCGACGTCCGTCCCCCCGGGAAGGTGACCATGACCTCCGACGACGACCTCTCGGCCCGCTTCACGGCCGAGCGCGACCACCTCCGGGCGGTCGCCTTCCGCATGCTCGGGTCGGCCGCCGAGGCCGACGACGCTCTCCAGGAGGCGTGGCTGCGGGCCCAGCGTGCCGACCGGGCGGCGATCGCCAACCCGGCCGCCTGGCTGACCACCGTCACCTCCCGGGTGTGCCTCGACCGGTTGCGGGCCCGGCGCCGCCGGGCCGAGGTGCCCCTCGTCCCCGGCCCGGGTGATGGCGGCGCCGAGGCGATCGGGCCCGAGCCCGAAGCGGAGGCCGTCCTGGTCGAGTCGGTCGGCCGGGCCCTGCTGGTGGTGCTCGACCGGCTCACGCCCGCCCAGCGGGTCGCCTTCGTGCTCCACGACCTGTTCGCGGTGCCGTTCGAGGAGGTGGCGACGGTCGTCGATCGGTCGGTGGTGGCCACCAAGAAGCTGGCCAGCCGGGCCCGGGCCCGGGTCGACGGCCCCGGTCCGGACGCCG
>DASTYI010000150.1:0-17128 GCA_035765045.1 Iamia sp.
CTGGGCGAGGAGGTCGGCGACGGCATCGTCCCCCGTGGCCCGGCGCAGCTCCTCGGGGTCGACGGCGGTGGCCGGGGCGCCGGAGGGGCCGGTGCCCTCGCCCTGGACGTCGATCGTCCGGGCGCCGACGGTGCCGGGCCCGAGGATCTCGCGCAGCTGCCCGTCGACGTCGTCGAGGGCGCCGGCCGGGCCGTAGGTGGTGATCGTCTCGGTCGTCGTCCTGGCGTCCTGCACGTGCTGCCACGCCTCCTCGGTGGCGCCGTCGAACGGGCCGTACCAGTTGGTCCCGGCGTCGTGGGCCTGCCAGAGGATCAGCACGACCGGGAGCCCGAGGGCGACGGCGGAGGCGGCGACCACGGCCGAGCTGCGCATGCGGTCGCGGGAGAGCGAGCGCCCGGCCAGCCGGGCCGTCCCCCGGGCCCGGCCGGTCAGCCGGGCGACGGCGGCGATGACGGCGGGGGAGAGGGCGGTGGCGCCGCCCATCACGGCGAGCACGGCCAGGGCGGCGCCGGCGGCCGTCTCCCCGCCCGCCGGCGCCGCGTCGTGGGTGCTGGCCACGGTGACGGCGCCGAGGGTGACGAGGCCGCCGGCGAGCACGACGCCGCCGACCCACGGCGACCACATCCGCCGGCGCGGCACCGGGCGGCGGCCGGCGAGCGCCGCCAGGACCGGGATGCGGCTGGCGGTCAGGGCCGGTACCAGGGCGGCCAGGGTGCCGGCCACGACACCGAGGACGGCGAGGCCCAGGACCGAGGCGGGGGCCAGCGGGATGATCGGGCCGTCCTCGGCGGCGGGGCGGAGGACCCACGTGACGGCGACCGCTCGGCCGGCGTAGACGAGCACGGTGGCGACGATCGCCCCGACCAGCCCGAGCGTCGAGCCCTGGAGCAGGACGGCCCGGGTGAGGTCGCCGGGGCCGGCCCCGGCGGCGGCCAGGATCCCCAGCTGGCGGACCTGGCGGCGGGCGCTGATGGCGAAGGCGGCCGAGGACGTGACGGCGACGAAGCCGACGGCGATCGTCCCGGCCACGGCGGCCACCACCAGCTCGGCGGCGCCGGGCGCGGGCGACCGGGCCAGCACGGCGGTGCCGGGGCCGGCGGTGTCGTCCCACCAGAAGAGCTCGTACATCTCGGCCCAGACCTGGACCTGGTCCTGGTCGACGTCCCGGATGCGGGCCAGGGCGGCGGCGGCCCAGTCCTCCTCGCCGTCGGCGAGCGGCCCGACCGCGGCGTTCGCCTCGTCGAACGGGTGGTCGACGACGCCGACCACCGTGAGGTCGACCTGGCTGGCGATCATCCGGAGGTCGTCGCCGACGTCGAGCCCGGCGGTGCGGGCCAGGGCGGGGCTGATCACCGCCTCGTGGCGGGTGCGGGGCAGGCGGCCCTCGATCGGCTCGACGTCGTCGTCGACGAGGGCGATGGTCGTGAGCGGGGTCAGGCCGTCGGGGCCGCGGCGGTGGGCGGCGGCGGCGTGGGTCCAGTCCCGGATCGAGAAGCCGACGGCGACCCGCTCCACGGGACGACCGGACTCGGTGCCCGGCGGGCTGATCTCCGACGGCCGGCCCAGGCGGGGGTCGAAGCCGACCGACTCGTCGGATCCGCCGTAGGTGTCGAAGCCGGCGCCCTCGTCCAGCGGCCGGGACGATCCCCGGACCTCGACAGCTCCGTTGATCGCCGCCGCCTGGGCGGCACCCAGCGGGATGGCGACGATGGCCACGACCAGCAGGGAGCGCACCCAGTGGCGCCGCACCTCCCGCCGGGCCAGCCGCGCCGCCACCTGCCAGCGGCTCATCGGGCGACCGGGGCGACGGTGGCGGGGTCGGGCAGGACGGCGCCGGGGGCGTCGGAGTCGCTGACGATGCGGCCGTCTCGCAGGCTGACGACGCGGTCGGCGAAGGAGGCGACCCGGGGGTCGTGGGTGACGACGACGACGCCCGCCCCGGCCGCGGCCACCTCGACGAGGAGCCGCATCACCTGGTCGCCGGTGGCCGAGTCGAGGGCGCCGGTCGGCTCGTCGGCCAGCACCAGCGCCCGGGGCACGGCCAGGGCCCGGGCGATCGCCACCCGCTGCTGCTGGCCCCCCGAGAGGTCGTCGGGGAAGCGGTCGTGGGGGAGCGGGATGCCGACCTTCTCCAGGGCCGCCGACCCGAGGGCCCGGGCCTCGCGCACCGAGCGGCCGGCGTACTCCAGCGGCAGGGTGACGTTCTCCAGCGCCGTCAGCGAGGGCACCAGGTTGTAGCGCTGGAAGACGATGCCGACCTGCTCGCGGCGGAGGGCGGCGGCGCCGGCGGCGTCGAGGGCGGTGGTGTCGCGGCCGCCGACCCGGATGGCCCCGGCGGTGGGCGAGATCATCGCCGCCGCCAGGTGGAGCAGCGTCGACTTCCCCGATCCGCTGGCCCCCGTGAGGGCGCACATCGTGCCCCGGGCGACGGCCAGGCTGACCTCGTCGAGGGCGGTGACGGTGACCGGTCCGTCCTCGAAGCGCTTCGTCACCCCCTCCAGCACGAGCGCCGGGTCCTTGGTCATGTGGATGCGTGCGTTCACGTCGGGTTCCCCTCCCTGGGGGTGGTGTCGAGGGTGCGGGCCATCTCCTCGCAGCGGTCGAGCCAGCGCAGGTCGGCCTCGTGGCGGGCGGCGACGGCCTCGGCCATGAGGGTCACGGCCGGGTCGTCACCCCCGGCGAGGTCGCGGCGCTGGGCGCGCAGGAGGGCGTAGAGGGCGGCGCGCTGGACGTCGATGACGGCCAGGGCGGCGCCGGGCGAGCGGGACAGGGCGAGGAGCACCTTGACGAGGAGCTCGTCGCGGGGCGGCGTGGCGGCCACCGAGACCTCGTCGAACCAGGCGTCGACGGCCTCCTTGCCGGTGGGGGTGAGGCGCCAGGGCCGGCGCTCGCCGTCCCCGTCGTCCTCGACCGGGGCGACCAGGCCCTCGCCGTGGAGCCGGTCGAGGGTCGTGTAGACCTGCCCGACGTTGACGGTCCACACGCCGCCGGTGCGGGCCTCGAAGTCGGCCTTCAGCTGGTAACCGTGGCTGGGCCCCTGCTCGAGCAGGGCGAGGATGCCGAAGCGCACGCTCATCGAGTCGGGCTCCGGCCAGGCACATACGGAGTATGCATACTCCGTATGTGCGTGTCCAGCGAGGCGTCAGGTGGGGTGGAGGCGGAAGACCCTCAGCTCCCGGTCGACCCGGGCCTGGTAGGCGGTGAACGGGGGCCAGATCCGCAGGGCCCGGTCCCAGGCCTCGGCGCGGGCGTCGCCCTCGAGCAGCTCGGCGGTGACGGGGATGTCGCGCCGGCCGTAGGACACCGTCGCCCGGGGCTCGGCCAGCAGGTTCCCGGTCCAGGCCGGGTGGCGCTCACGGCCGAAGTTCGAGCCCACGACCAGGAAGGTGCCCTCGGGCTCGGGGACGCACATCAGGGGCGAGGGCCGGGGCTCGCCCGAGCGGCGTCCCGTCGTCGTCAGCACCAGGCCGGGCAGCAGGGCCCGGGAGAGCAGCACCCGCCCGCCGGTCAGGCGGTGGAGGACCCTGTCGATCGGGGGGACGACCCGGGGCCCGACCTTGGCGAAGGCGGCGCTGCCGGCGACCTTCTGGGTGGCCCGTCCGATGGGCGAGTCGACCGAGACGATGGGCATGGCGGCACCCTACGTGAACCGGTTCACGTGACATCCGTCGCACACGGCGGGGTCGGCAGCGGTACGGTTGACCGCGCAGTCAACGTCGACGCGAAACAGGGGCCTGCCCGTGACCGCCACCGAGACCGAACCCGGACCCAACGCCGAGCCCGTCGAGCTGGACCGGGTGATCATCCGGGTCGCCGGCGACTCGGGCGACGGCATGCAGCTGACCGGCGACCGCTTCACCAGCGCCTCCGCCATGTTCGGCAACGACCTGGCCACGCTGCCCGACTTCCCGGCCGAGATCCGGGCCCCCGCCGGCACCCTGGCCGGGGTCAGCGCCTTCCAGGTCCAGATCTCGGACCACGAGATCACCACCCCGGGCGACAGCCCCGACGTGCTGGTGGTGATGAACCCGGCCGCCCTGCGCAAGGAGCTGGCCCGGCTCGAACCGGGCGGCACCCTGATCGTCAACACCGACGCCTTCGACGAGCGGAACCTCACCAAGGCCGGTTACCGGGTCGACCCGCTCGGCGACGGCAGCCTCGACGGCTACACCGTCTACGAGGTGCCGATGACGTCGCTCACCAAGGACGCCGTCCAGCCCCTCGGGGTCAAGCCCCGCGACGCCGAGCGGTCGAAGAACTTCTTCGCCCTCGGGCTCCTGTCGTGGATGTACACCCGCCCGCTGGAGCCCACCGTCGAGTGGGTGTCGGCCAAGTTCCGCGACAAGGAGAGCGTCCGCGACGCCAACCTGGCCGCCCTCCGTGCCGGGCACGCCTTCGGCGAGACGGCCGAGCTGTTCGACCACCCCTACCGGGTCAAGCCGGCCACCCTGGCCGCCGGCACCTACACCAACATCACCGGCAACTCGGCCCTGGCCTGGGGGCTGATCGCCGCCAGCCAGCTGAGCGGGCTGCCGATCTTCCTCGGCAGCTACCCGATCACCCCCGCCTCGGACATCCTCCACGAGCTGAGCCGGCACAAGGAGTTCGGCATCCGCACCCTCCAGGCCGAGGACGAGATCGCCGGCATCAGCTCGGCCATCGGCGCCGCCTTCGGGGGCCACCTCGGGGTGACGACGACCAGCGGCCCCGGCCTCGCCCTCAAGTCCGAGGCCCTGGGGCTGGCCATCAGCCTCGAGCTCCCGCTGCTGGTGATCGACATCCAGCGGGGCGGGCCGAGCACCGGCCTGCCGACCAAGACCGAGGCGTCGGACCTGATGCAGGCCATGTACGGCCGCCACGGCGAGTCGCCGGTGCCGGTGGTGGCGGCCAGGAGCCCGTCGGACTGCTTCGCCGTCGCCATCGAGGCGGCCCGCATCGCGCTCAAGTACCGCACGCCGGTGATCCTCCTCTCCGACGGCTACCTGGCCAACGGGTCGGAGCCGTGGCGGTTGCCCGCGGTCGAGGACCTGCCCGACATCTCGGTCGCCTTCGCCACCGAGCCCAACCACACCGACGCCGAGGGCGAGGCGCTGTTCTGGCCCTACCTCCGCGACCCCGACACCCTGGCCCGTCCGTGGGCCATCCCGGGCACGCCCGGGCTCGAGCACCGCATCGGCGGGCTGGAGAAGGAGGACGGCTCGGGCAACATCAGCTACGAGCCGGCCAACCACGAGCACATGGTCGAGCTGCGGGCCGCCCGGGTGGCCGGCATCGCCGCCGACATCCCGCCCACCCCGATCACCGGCGACGTCGACGACGCCGACCTGCTGGTGCTCGGCTGGGGCTCGACGTGGGGCGCCATCGACGGCGGGGTCAACCGGGCCCGGGCCCGGGGGATGAGGGTCGCCCACGCCCACATCACCCACCTCAACCCGTTCCCGCCCGACCTCGGCCCGCTGTTGGCCCGGCACCGCCACGTGCTGGTGCCCGAGATGAACCTCGGCCAGCTGAGCCGGCTGGTCCGGGCCGAGTACCTGGTCGACGCCCGCAGCGTCACCAAGGTCAAGGGCGTCCCGTTCACCGCGGCCGAGATCGAGGCCGCCATCGCCAAGGAGCTGGGCCAGTGACAGATGTGCTCGTCGATGCCCCGACGACCACCCCGAAGGACTGGTCGTCGGACCAGGAGCCGCGCTGGTGCCCGGGGTGCGGCGACTACTCGATCCTCAAGGCCGTGCAGATGCTGATGCCCCAGCTCGGGGTGCGCCGGGAGGACACCGTCTTCCTCTCCGGCATCGGCTGCGCCGCCCGCTTCCCGTACTACATGGACACCTACGGGATGCACACGATCCACGGCCGGGCGCCGGCCTTCGCCACCGGCCTGGCCATGGCCCGCCCCGACCTCGACGTCTGGGTCGTCACCGGTGACGGCGACGCGCTGTCGATCGGTGGCAACCACCTGATCCACGCCCTGCGCCGCAACGTCAACATCACGATCCTGCTGTTCAACAACCAGATCTACGGCCTGACCAAGGGCCAGTACTCGCCGACGAGCGAGCGGGGGAAGGTCACCAAGTCGACCCCGTTCGGCAGCCTCGACGCCCCCTTCAACCCGGTGAGCCTGGCCCTCGGGGCCGAGGCGACGTTCGTGGCCCGCACCCACGACATGGACCGGGCCCACATGATGGAGACGATCCGCCGGGCCCACGACCACCAGGGGGCGGCGCTGGTCGAGGTGTACCAGAACTGCAACGTCTTCAACGACGGGGCGTTCAGCGCCATCACCGGCCGGGCCAACCGCGAGGCGATGCTCATCCCGCTGCGCCACGGCGAGCCGATCCGCTTCGGGGCCGATCACGAGCGCGGCGTCGTGCTCGACGGCCAGGCCGGGGCCCGCATCGTCGAGGTCGCCGACGTCGGCGAGGACGCCCTGCTCGTCCATGACGAGGCCCGTCAGGACCCCGGTCTCGCCTTCATGCTCAGCCGGCTGGCCACCGGGCCCCACGAGCCCACGCCGATCGGGGTGTTCCGGGCCGTCGAGGCGCCGGACTACGCCGCCGAGACCGATCGCCAGATCGACGCCGCCCGCGCCAAGCGGCCCGGCGACCTGGCCGCCCTCCTCCGCTCCAAGCCCACCTGGGACGTCTAGCCCGCAACCGGCGATCAGATCCGACGGGAAGCCGTCGGATCTGATCGCCGGTTCGTCAGGAGCAGCTGCGGAAGACGACGCCGGTGCGGGGCTTGGGGTGGAAGAAGGTCGTCTTGGCCGGCATCCGGACCCCGGCGTGGGCGTTGGCCTCGATCTGGGTCACGGTGGCCGGGCGGAGCAGGACGCCGGCGCCGGCGTCGCCCTTGGCCACCGCCGCGGTGACGTGGTCGACGCCGTGCTGGAAGCGGACGGCGATGCCGTCGACCCCGTCGAGGGCGTGGGCGATGCGGGCGCTGTCGAGGTCGTCGACGCCGGCGAAGGCGGCCGGGTCGGGGTGGAGCAGGCGGGCGGTGCCGTCGGCGTCGACCACGGCGACGGCGGCCCGATCGGCCATGGCGGCCAGGACCCGGCCGTCGGCCACGGCGTCGGCGTCGAGCGGGTCGCCGACGGGGGTGAAGCCCCGCTCGACCAGGACGGCCTCCAGGCCGGCGGCGTCGACCCCGTCGACCAGCCGGTGGATGGGGCGGACGGTCAGCTCGTCCTCGGTCAGCTCGACCACGAGGCACATGAAGGCGTCGCTGGCCAGCTCGGCGTCGGGGCCGGCGGCGGCCCGGCGCTCGTCGCGGTGGGTGAGCGACGTCTCGTAGCGGTGGTGGCCGTCGGCCACGACGACCGGCCCGCTGCCGACCCGCTCGGCGATGGCCGCCGCCCGCTCGGGGTCGGTGACCCGCCACACGGCGTGGCCCACGCCGTCGTCGTCGGTCCACTCGGCCTCGGGCGGGCCCTCGGGCTCGATCAGGGCGGTCAGCCCCTCGGCCAGCGACAGCATCCAGACCGCCGACAGCTGGGCGCACGTGGCCCGCATCAGGTCGAGCCGGTCGGTCTTGGCCTTCTTGGTCGTGTGCTCGTGGGGGAGGATCCGGCCCTCCTCGGGACGAGACAGCTCGAGCGCCCCGATCACCCCGAGGGTGCGGGCCGGGCGGCCGTGGTCGTCGGTGTAGGTCATCCGGTAGACGGTGAAGGTCGGCTCCGGATCGGTGACCAGGGTGCCGTCGGCCCGCCAGCCGGCGAAGACCTCGGCGGCGTGGGCGTAGCGGCCCTCGCCGTCGGACTCGAGGGGGAGGTCGAAGAGCACGGCGTTGCGGTCCGAGCGGGCGACCAGGGCGGCCCGGTCGTCGGCGTCGATCACGTCGTAGGGGGGAGAGGTGACGTCGGCCAGGTCGAGGTCGGGCGCGTAGCGGATGCCGGGGAACGGCTGGAACGGGGGCACCGGTCCATCGTGCCAGGCCCGACCCCCGACCCGAACCGGTGCTACCAGCCGGGGCCGCGGGTCGTCGTGGTGACACCGGTTCGCCGGGGTGGGGGTGGGGTGCCAGGGTGCGGGGGTGAGCGATCCCTGGGCCCTGGACCTCGACGGCGTGATCTGGCGGGGCCACGTGCCCGTCCCCGGGTCGGCCGCGGCGGTGGCCCGGCTCCAGGCGACGGGGGCCCCGGTCGTCTTCGTCACCAACGGCTCGGCCCGCCCGGTGGCCGAGCTGGAGGCCGAGCTGGCCGGCCACGGGATCGCCGCCGCCGGGGCGGTGCGGACCTCGGCCCGGGCGGCGGCGACGCTGGTGGCGGCGGGGGAGCGGGTCCTGGTCTGCGGGGGCCCGGGGCTGGTCGAGGCGCTGGCGGCGGTGGGCGCCGTGGCCGTGGTGAACGACGGGACCGACCCGGGCCCGGTCGACGCCGTGGTGTGCGGCTACTGGCGGGCGGTCGACCACGACCGGCTGCGGTGGGCGGCCACCAGCGTGATGCGGGGCGCCCGGCTGCTGGCCAGCAACGACGACGCCACCTACCCGGGATCCGACGGCCTGGTGCCCGGCGGCGGCGCCACCCTGGCCGCCGTCGAGCGGGCCACCGGGGTGACGGCCACCGTCGCCGGCAAGCCCCACCGGCCGATGGCCGACCTCCTCCACGCCGAGCTGGGCCCCGAGGGGACGATGGTGGGCGATCGGCTCGACACCGACGGCCTCTTCGCCCGGGCCCTCGGGTGGCGCTTCGGGCTGGTGCTCTCCGGGGTGACCACCACCGCCGTGGGCGCCGACCCGACCCCCGACCTGGTCGCCCCCGACCTCGCCGCCCTGGTCGCCGCCGCCCTCGGCCGGCCCGGGGGGTGCGCCGACGGTCCACCGTGAGCCTGCGGCAAGCGGAGTGCGAACTCTTGCAAGCAGTTGCGGACGGGGCGTACCCTGACGGCCATGGCTGACAACCCCTTCAAGAGGTACCTCGACGCCGGGATCGCCTTCACCGCCCTGACCCAGGCGAAGGCCGAGGCCATCGTCAAGGACCTGGTGAGCGCGGGCGAGGTGCAGACCGAGCAGGCGCAGGCCGCCGTGGCCGAGCTGCTCGACCGCAGCCGCCAGAACACCGAGAAGCTCCTCGACACGGTGCGCAAGGAGGTCGGCGAGCAGGTCAAGGCGCTCGGCCTCGTCGGCCAGGCCGAGATCGCCCGGCTCGAGAAGCGGATCGAGACCCTCGTGGGCCGGGGCTCGGAGCCGGCGTCGACGCCGGCCACCAACACCGCCGAGACCGTCGCCACCGCCCAGGCCGCCCGCCAGGCCACGGCCAAGAAGACGGCCGCCAAGAAGACGGCGGCCAAGAAGGCCCCGGCGAAGAAGGCCGCCCCGGCCAAGAAGGCCGCCGCCCCGGCGAAGAAGGCCGCCGCCAAGAAGGCCGCCGCCAAGAAGGCCGCTCCGGCCAAGAAGGCGGCCGCCAAGAAGGCCCCGGCCAAGAAGGCGGCGGCGAAGAAGGCCGCCCCGGCCAAGAAGGCGGCGGCCAAGAAGCAGGCCTGACCGGCCTACGCTCCCGGCCGTGCGACCGCCGGCGAGCATCCCCCCGGCCGGCCACCGGTCGGTGGGGCCCGGGGGTCGGTCCTGAGCACCCGGAGGCGGGCGCTCGACGCCGAGCTGGTCCGCCGCGGCCTGGTCGCCGACCGCGCCGCCGGCCGAGAGGCGGTCGCCGCCGGGCACGTGCTCGTCGGCGGGGCGCCGGCCACCAACCCGGCCCGCCTGGTCGATCCGGGCGACGCCGTCACCCTCGTCCCGCCCCCGCCCCGCTACGCCAGCCGGGCCGGGGAGAAGCTCCACGCCGCCCTCGACCGCTTCGCCCTCGACGTCGGGGGCCGCACCGCCCTCGACGTGGGCTCCTCGACCGGCGGGTTCACGTCGTGCCTGCTGGCCCACGGCGCCGCCCACGTGGTGGCCGTCGACGTCGGGCGGGCGCAGCTCCACGAGAGCCTGCGGGCCGATCCCCGGGTGACCTCGGTCGAGCGGACCGACGTCCGGGCGCTGGCCCCGCAGGCCGAGCCGCCCACCGTCGTCACCGTCGACGTCTCCTTCACCTCGCTGCGGACGGTGCTCCCCGCCGTCGTGGCCCACGCCGCCCCCGGGGCCGACCTGGTGCTGCTGGTCAAGCCGCAGTTCGAGGCCCGCCGGGAGGTCGTCGACCGGGGCCGGGGCGTCGTGCGGGACCCGGCGACCTGGGCCGAGGTGCTCGTCGCCGTCGCTGGCGCGCTCGACGCCGCCGGAGCCGCCATCATGGCCGCCATGGCCTCGCCCCTCCGCGGTCGCGACGGCAACGTCGAGTTCCTCCTCCACGCCCGCGCTCCCGGCCCCGACACGCCCCCGGCGCGCCTCGCCGCCGACGACCTGGTCGAGCTCGCCCACGGGGTCGCGCCGTGAAGGTCGCCGTCCGCCGCCACCCCGACCGGGCCGAGGCCGTCGAGCTGGTCGGCGCCCTCACCGCCTGGTTCGAGGGGCGCGGCCACGAGGTGGTCGACGACATCGCCGGCACCGAGCTGGTCGTCAGCGTGGGGGGCGACGGCACCATGCTGCGGGCGGTCGACGAGGCGGCCCGCCACGGCGTCCCCGTGCTCGGGGTCAACGTCGGCCAGCTCGGCTACCTGACCGAGGTCGACCCCGCCGGCTGGCAGGAGGCGCTGGAGGAGTGGGAGGCCGGCCGGTCCCGCGTGGTCGAGCGGATGCTGCTCGCCGTCCGGGTGACGTGCGCCCGGGGGCCGGCCGAGTCGCCCACCGGTGACGACGCCCCCGAGCCGCTCGACGACGGCAGCTACCTCGCCCTCAACGAGGTCGTGGTCGAGAAGACCCCGACGGGCCGCATGGTCCGCCTGGGGGTGGTGCTCGACGGCGAGCCGTTCACGACCTACGCCGCCGACGGGATGATCGTCGGCACCCCCACCGGGTCGACCGCCTACGCCCTGTCGGCCCGCGGCCCGATCGTCGACCCGACCCACCGGGCCCTCGTCCTCGCCCCGGTCGCCCCGCACTCGCTGTTCGACCGGGCCCTCGTGCTCTCACCGGCCACCGAGGTGCGGCTGGTGGTCGAGGGTGACCGGCCCGCCACCGTCTCGATCGACGGCCGCAGCGTCGGCCAGATCGGCGTCGGCGACACCGTGAGCGCCACCGCCTCCACCCGCTCGGCCCAGCTGGTCACCTTCGGCGACCGCAACTTCCACGGCATCCTCAAGGCCAAGTTCGGCCTGAGCGACCGCTGACCGCAGGGAGTGGCGAACACATGATCCCCGTCGCTGTCGCACCCACGGGGTAAGCAGGGGCCGTGCTCGTCGAGCTCGCCGTCACCGACCTGGGGGTGATCGACCGCGCCCGGCTGCTGCTCGGGCCCGGGCTCACCGCCCTCACCGGGGAGACCGGCGCGGGCAAGACGATGCTGGTCGAGGCCATCGCCCTGCTGCTCGGCGGGCGGGCCGACCCCGCCCTGGTGCGGCCGGGGGCCGACGAGGCGGTGGTCGAGGGGCGCTTCGTCGTCGACGACGAGGAGGTCGTGCTGACCCGGGTCGTGCCCCGCGAGGGCCGCTCCCGGGCCTACGTCGACGGCCGGATGGCCACCGCCGGGGCCCTGGCCGAGCGGGGCCGCAGCCTGGTCGACCTGCTCGGCCAGCACGCCCACCAGGCCCTGCTGACCACGGCGGCCCAGCGCGAGGCGCTCGACCGGGCCGCCGGGGTCGACCTGGCCCCGCTGCGGGCCGCCCGCGAGGAGGTGGCCGAGATCGACCGGCGGCTGGCCGGGCTGGGGGGCGACGCCGGGGCCCGGGCCCGCGAGATCGACCTGCTCCGCTACCAGCTGGCCGAGCTGGAGGCGGCCGGGCTGGGGGACCCCGAGGAGGACGCCGCCCTCGACGCCGAGGAGGACGCCCTGGCCGACGCCGTCGCCCACCGGGAGGCGGCCGCCCTGGCCGCCGAGGCGGTGACGGCCGAGGGCGGGGCCCGCGACGCCCTGGCCGCGGCGCACGCCGCGGTGGCCGGCCGGGCCCCGTTCGCCGACCTCGACGAGCGGCTGGCCGGGGTGCTGGCCGAGGTCGAGGATCTGGCCGGCGAGCTGCGCGACGCCGTCGACCGGGTCGTCGACGACCCCGAGCGGCTGGCGCTGGTGCGCGAGCGGCGCCAGCTGCTGGTCGACCTGGTCCGCAAGTACGGCACGGCCCGGGCCGACGCCGCCGGGGCGGGCACGCTGGCCGACGTCATCGCCTACTTCGGCGAGGCCTCCGACCGGCTGGCCGACCTGGAGAGCCACGACGAGCGGGCCGCCGCCCTCGACGCCGAGCGCCGCCGGGCCTTCGACGCCGTGGCCGCGGCCGAGGCGGCGGTGGGCCGGGCCCGGCGACAGGCCGCCCCCCGGCTGGCCAAGGCGGTCACCGCCCACCTGCGCGACCTGGCCCTCCCGGGGGCCGAGGTCCGGGTCACCGTGGGCGACACCGACCCGGGTGACGACGTCGCCATCCTGCTCGCCGCCGACCCCGGCGCCCCCGCCCTGCCCGTGGCCAAGGCCGCCTCCGGGGGCGAGCTGGCCCGCACCGGGCTCGCCCTCCGGCTGGTGCTCACCGCCGAGGAGCCGACCCTCGTGTTCGACGAGGTCGACGCCGGGATCGGCGGGGCCGCCGCCGTGGCCGTGGGCCGGGCCCTGGCCGACCTGGCCCGCGACCGCCAGGTGCTCGTCGTGACCCACCTGGCCCAGGTGGCGGCGTTCGCCACCGCCCAGATCGGGGTCACCAAGCGCTCCGGCCGGGGCCGGGCCACGTCGCAGGCCGAGCTGATCGAGGGCGAGGACCGGATCGTCGAGCTGTCGCGGATGCTCTCGGGCACCCCCGACAGCCCCACGGTCCGCGAGGCCGCCGCCGAGCTCCTCGAGACCGCCGCCGCCGCCCGCACCCCCTGACCGAACCGGTGTCACCAGCTCCCGCGACCGCGGCGCCAGGTGACACCGGTTCGTGGGTGGGGTCCCACCAACGGGGTCGGGGCGTGAACGGACGGTGACGTAGCCTCCCCCTCGTGGTCGAGGACGAGAGCGGAGACGTCGGCGCGGAGGTCCATCCGCCGGCCCCGCCCGACGCCTGGCCCCCGGTGATGGGCGTGGCCCGGGTCGGTCGGCGCACGAAGGACCTGGCCAAGCGCATCCTCCCGGGCGAGATCGCCGTCATCGACCACGAGGACCTCGACACCGTCGCCACCGAGAGCCTGATCGCGGCGGGCGTCGTCGCCGTGGTCAACGCCTCGTCGTGCATCTCGGGGCGGTACCCGAACGCCGGCCCGCTGCTGCTGCCCGCCGCCGGGGTGGCCGTGCTCGACGGGGTCGGCTCCGAGGTGATGGACGGGATCGAGGACGGCACCGCCATCGCCCTCGACGGCGACCGCCTGATCGCCTTCACCGAGCCCGAGCAGCCCGAGGGGGCGCTGGTGGCCCGGGGCGAGCGCCAGGACGTCGGCACCTTCGGCGTGGTGCTGGAGAAGGCCCGCACCACGATGGGCGCCGAGCTCCAGCGCTTCGCCGAGAACACCCTCACCTACATCCAGCGCGAGGGCCACCTCCTCGTCGACGAGCCCGACATCCCCGAGATCGACGTCGACTTCAAGGGCCGCCAGGTGCTCGTGGTGGTCCGGGGGGTCGACTACAAGAAGGACCTCCAGCTGCTGCGCCGCAGCGGCTACCTCAAGGAGCAGAAGCCGCTCCTCGTGGGGGTCGACGGCGGGGCCGACGCCTTCCTCGAGATGGGCATGGTCCCCGACGTGATCATCGGCGACATGGACTCGGTGAGCGAGCGGGCCCTCCGCTGCGGGGCCGCGCTGGTCGTGCACGGCTACGCCGACGGGCGGGCCCCCGGCTCCGAGCTGCTCGACGAGCTGGGGCTGGAGCACGTCGTGTTCGCCTCGGTCGGCACCTCCGAGGACATCGCCATGCTGATGGCCTACGAGCGGGGCGCCGAGCTGATCGTCGCCGTGGGCACGCACTCGCACATGGTCGACTTCCTCGACAAGGGGCGGCCGGGCATGGCCTCGACGTTCCTCGTGCGCCTGAAGGTCGGGCCCATCCTGGTCGACGCCAAGGGCGTGAACCGGCTGTACACGACCCACATCGGCACCCGGGACCTGCTCCCGCTGGTGCTGGCCGCCGTCATCACCATGATCATCATCGGCGTGGTGAGCGAGCCGATCCGAACCGTCGTCCGAGGCCTGGTGCTCCCGCTCCGCTGACCATGATCAACATCCGCTACCACATCGTCTCCATCACCGCGATCTTCCTGGCCCTCGGGATCGGCACCCTGCTGGGGAGCACGTTCCTCGATCGGGCCACCGTCGACCAGCTCGACCGGAACATCCGCAACGCCGAGGGCCGCATCGCCGAGACCGAGGGCAAGAACGCCGACCTGGAGGAGCGGGCCCGGCTGGCCGACCAGCGCGACGAGGCCCTGATCCAGGCCAGCGCCTCGCTGCTCGACGGCCAGCTGACCGACCAGCCGGTGCTGCTGGTCGTGGCCCCCGGCGTCGACCAGGCCACCGTCGACACCCTCCGGCTGGTGCTCGGCAACGCCGATGCCGACCTGCGGGGCACCCTCTCGCTGCGCGAGGACCTGACCTTCGCCGACGGCGTCCCCGGCGAGCTGGCCGAGGCCCTCGACCTCGACCCCGACGACCCCGAGGCCGCCCGCGAGGAGGTCACCGACCTGCTGGTCGAGGCGCTGGTGGCGGCGGGGGCCCCGGCCGAGGCCGACGAGGAGGAGGTCCCCGAGGGCGAGGAGCCCGATCCGGGCACCACCACGACGACGACCGCCCCGGCGGGGACGACGGCGCCCGGCGCGACCACGGTGCCGGGCGAGACGACGGCGCCGGAGACGACGACCACGACCACCGTCCCGGCCGACGGGGCCGGTGACGGGGGCGAGGACGGCGCCGGGTCCGGGTCCGGGGACGACCCCGCCGACGACGAGGAGCCGACCGGCCCCGACGGCGAGCAGCCCGCCATCGTCACCGCCCTGGTCGAGGCCGACCTGGTGGGCATCGACCCCGGGCCCGCCCACCGGCCCGAGGACCCGGTGCTGGAGCAGACGGGCTACCGCTACGTCTACGTCTCGCAGCCGGGGCTCGACCCCGCCGCCGACGACCTGCTCCTCGACCTGCTCCCGGCGGCCGAGACCGACCCGCCGCTGCCGGCGGTCGTGGTCAGCAGCACCGCCGAGCCCGTCGGCGACGACGCCGAGGAGCCGGCCCCGACGGCGGTGGGCCGGGTCCGCGAGGACGCCGCCCGCAGCGGGCTGTACGACACCGTCGACGACATCGACACCTACCTCGGTCTCGCCTCGACCGTGACCATCCTGGGCGCGGACGAGGGCACGGCGGCCGGCCACTACGGCCAGGGCGAGGGGGCCACGGCGCTGGCGCCGGCCGGCCGGTGAGCGAGCGCAGCGAGCGAACCCAGGAGGCACGGAGCCAACGCGCCGAGGCCGCCGGGTCCGGCACCGTCCGGGCCGCGGTGGGGATGGGGGCGATCACCGCGGTGTCGCGGGTGGTGGGCTTCCTCCGGGTGCTCGTCGTCGCCGCCGTCCTCGGGTTCAGCTCGCTGGGCGACGCCTTCCAGTCGGCCAACTCCTTCTCCAACGTGCTGTTCGAGCTGCTGGCCGCCGGGGCGCTCTCGGCGGTGCTCGTGCCCGCCTTCGTGCGGCTGCTCGACGACGGCGACGAGACCGGGGCCGAGGAGGTCGCCGGCGGGGTCCTGGGGCTGGCCATCGTCGGGCTCGGCGCCCTGGTGGCGCTGGGGATCGTGCTCGCCCCGCAGCTGGCCTGGGTCCTGGCCCACGACGCCGGGCCCGAGCAGCGCGAGCTGGTCACGTTCCTGCTCCGGCTGTTCCTGCCGCAGGTGGTGATGTACGCGGCGGGGACGGTCGCCACCGGCGTGCTCTACGCCAAGCGCCGGTTCCTGGCCACCGCCGCCGCCCCGATCGGCAACACGGTGGTGATGGTGGCGTCGCTCGGGCTGTTCCGGGTGGTCGCCGGGCCCAAGCCGACGATCGCCGGGTTGAGCACGGGGGAGCGCTGGCTGCTGGTCGCCGCCGGCACCGGGGGCGTCGTCGCCTTCGTCGGCATCCTGCTGGCGGCGTGCCGGGCCTCGGGGTTCCGCCTCCGGCCCCGCTGGCCCGGGCGCGACCGCCGGGTCGCCGAGGTGGGCCGGGCCGCCGGCTGGGGCGTGGTGCTCCACAGCTGCGCCGGGGCCATCCTCGGGGGGGCCATCGTCGCCGGCTCGGGGGTCGAGGGCGCCGTCGTCGCCTACCAGACGGCCTGGGTGTTCTTCCTCGCCCCCTACGGGATCCTGGCCCAGCCCGTCCACACCGCCATCCTCCCGGAGCTGGTGACCGAGGCGGCCACCGGCGACCTGGCCCCGTTCCGCACGTCGGTGCGGTGGGCCCTGGAGCGGATGGCGCTGACCGTGCTGCCGGTGGCCGTCGCCCTCGCCGCCCTGGGCGGGCCGGCGATGCGGATCGTGGCCGCCACCGTCGACAGCACCGGCGACGGCGACACCTTCCTCGGCGCCGCCCTGGCCACCCTGGCCATCGGGCTGTTCCCCTACAGCGCCTTCCTGATGCTGGCTCGGGCCTACTACGCCCTCGACGACAGCCGCACCCCCGGCCTGGTCTCGCTCGGCGTCGCCGCCACCGGGCTGGTGATCCTGGCCGTCGGCGCCCCGCTGACCGAGAGCACCGCCCGGGTCGTCGTGCTCGGGCTGGCCCACACCTCGGCCTACGTCGTCGGGATGCTGGTCCTCGTCGTCGGGCTGGCCCGGCGGGCCGGGGGATCGGTCGTGCCCCGCCCGGTGATCGCCATGGTCGGCGCCGCCGTTGTCACCGCCGGCGTCGTCTGGTTCGCCAGCGACCGCCTCCTGTCGAGCCGCACCGGGCTGGTCGCCGACGCCGTCGTCGCCGGCGGGCTGACCGTCGTCGGCGCCGCCGGCCTCTTCCTCGCCTACCGGGTGTCGGGGTTGCGGGACCGGCTGACCCGGCGGGTCGACGCCACCAGCCCCGGCGACGGCGCCGTCGACGCGGTGGTGCCGTGACCCGTCGGCTCCTCGGCGCCGTCAGCGCGCAGGCCGTCGCCCGACTGGTGCCCGCCCCCCCGGCCGGCGCCGCCCACCTCGACC
>DASTYI010000151.1:0-8647 GCA_035765045.1 Iamia sp.
ACGTCACCCTGGTGCCGTTCATCGGCCCGTCGAACGAGCAGAAGACCAAGCCCACCCAGCACTCGGTCACCGAGCTGCGCAGCCGGGGCATCCAGCCCGACGTGATCGTGTGCCGCAGCGAGGCGCCGATCGGCGAGGGGCTCAAGCGCAAGATCTCCTCGCTGTGCGACGTCCAGCCCTCGGGCGTGGTCAACGCCGCCGACGCCGGCAACCTCTACGAGGTGCCGCTGATCCTCCACGACGAGGGCTTCGACGCCGAGGTGTGCAGCGTGCTCCGCCTCGACGCACCGGACCCGGACCTGACCGAGTGGCAGGCGCTGGTCGACCGGATCGAGAGCGCCGAGCGCACCGTCCGCATCGGCATCATCGGCAAGTACGTCAGCCTCCCCGACGCCTACCTGTCGGTGGTCGAGGCCACCCGCCACGGCGGCTTCCACCACGGGGCCAAGGTCGAGATCGACTGGATCCAGGCCGAGGAGGTCGAGGGCCTGCTGGCGTCGAGCCGGCTCGCCGACCTCGACGGGATGGTGATCCCCGGCGGCTTCGGCGAGCGGGGCACCGAGGGCAAGATCGCCGCCGCCCGCTACGCCCGCGAGAACGCCATCCCGTGCCTGGGCCTGTGCCTCGGGCTCCAGATGATGGTGGTCGACTTCGCCCGGAACGTCCTCGGGCTGGCCGGCGCCAACAGCCGCGAGCTCGACGCCTCGACGCCGTACCCGGTGATCGACCTGATGGACGACCAGCGCGACGTCACCGACATGGGCGGCACCATGCGCCTCGGCGCCTACGTGGCCGAGCTCCAGCCCGGGTCGCGGGTCGCCGAGATCTACGGCCGCACCGTCGTCTCCGAGCGCCACCGCCACCGCTACGAGTTCAACCCGCGGCTGCGGCACCACTTCGAGGGCACCGCCCTGCGGCTCTCGGGCGAGTCGCCCGACCACCGCCTGGTCGAGTTCATCGAGCTCGAGGACCACCCGTACTGGATCGCCACCCAGGCCCACCCCGAGCTCAAGAGCCGCCCCAACCGCCCCGCCCCGCTGTTCCGCGAGCTGGTCGCCGCCGCCCTGGAGCGGGCCGAGGGCCGCAACCCCCACCTCTTCGACGAGCGGCTGCCGGCCTCGGCGCCGCCGCCCGCCGTCGACGTCACGGCCTGATCGGTGCCCGGGGGCTTCCACCACCTCGGTGACGAGGCGGTGGCCGAGATGGCCCGCCTCCGGGTCGTGCGGGGCCGGTTCCGGGGCCCCGACGGATCCGAGTTCACCCGCGACGTCGTCCGCAACATGGGGGTGGTGGCGATGGTCCCGCTGCTCGACGACGGCGCCACCGTGCTGGTCGTCCGCCAGTACCGGGGACCGATCGACGCCCTGCTGCTCGAGCTCCCCGCCGGTCTGCGCGACGTGCCCGGGGAGCCGCCCGAGGACTGCGCCCGGCGCGAGCTGGTCGAGGAGGTCGGCCGCACCGCCGGGCGCCTCGACGTGCTGGCCACGATGCACCCCGCCGCCGGCTACAGCGACCAGCGCGTCACCATCTACCTCGCCACCGACCTGACCGAGGTGCCGGCCGATCGCCAGGGCCCCGAGGAGGAGGCGATGACGATCGAGGAGCTGGCGTTGGCCGACGTCCCCCGGATGGTGGCCGACGGGACGCTGACCGACGCCAAGACGATCGTCGGCCTCCTCGCCGCCCGCGAGCACCTCGGCCTGCGGTGACGGTCGAGGCGGAGCCGGCGGCTCCGCTCCCGCTGGAGGCGGAGGAGCTGCTGGGGTGGCTACGGGTCGAGAAGGGCCGCTCGGCCTCGACCCTCGCCGCCTACCGCACCGACCTGCGCCACTACTGCGCCTGGCTGGCGGCGCGGGGCGTCGACCTGCGGCGGGTGGGGGAGGACGACATCACCGCCTACGTCGCCCACCTCGACGCCCTCGGGCGCAAGGAGTCGACGGTGAAGCGGGCGGTCGTCGTCGTCCGCAGCCTCCACCGCTTCCTGGCCCGGGAGGGCTCGATCACCGTCGACCCGGCCTCCGACGTGGCCGTCCCCCGGGTGCCCCGCAGCCTCCCCAAGGCGCTGTCGGAGGAGGAGGTCACCCGGCTGCTCGACGCCGTGGTCGGCGACGACCCCGTCGCCCGCCGCGACCGGGCCATCCTCGAGGTCCTCTACGGCACCGGGCTGCGGATCTCCGAGCTGGTCGGGCTCTCGCTGGCCGACGTCGATCGGACCGACGCCCTGGTCCGGGCGTTCGGCAAGGGGGCCAAGGAGCGGATCGTCCCCCTCGGCCGGGTGGCGCTGGCCGCCGTCGAGCAGTGGCTGGCCCCCGGGGGCCGGGACCTGATGGCGCCGAAGCAGTGGGCCCGGCGGGGCGACGCCGAGGCGCTCCTGCTCAACCACCGGGGCGGGCGGTTGAGCCGCCAGGGGGCGTGGGGCGTGGTCCGCAAGCACGGCGAGCGGGTGGGCCTGGCCGACCGCCTCAGCCCCCACGTCCTGCGCCACTCGTGCGCGACCCACATGCTCGACCACGGCGCGGATGTCCGCACCGTGCAGGAGCTGCTCGGCCACTCCTCGGTCAGCACCACGCAGATCTACACCCTGGTCTCGCAGGAGCGGCTGTGGTCCGTCTACCGGGAGGCGCACCCCAGAGCGCGCGGGTGAACGCTCTGGGTCCCCCCGGTGACGGGGACTACCCTGACCGGATGCTGACCGACGCCCTCCGGACCGAGCTGCGCGCCGCCCTGGAGGCCGATCGCGACCAGCTCCGCCGCCAGATCGCGGACCTGCCCGGCGAGGACGACTTCGACGAGAACCACGCCGACTCGGGCCAGGTCGCCGCCGAGCAGGGCGAGCACCGGGTGCTGGCCGCGGCGCTGGGCGACCAGCTGGCCGAGGTCGAGCACGCCCTGGAGAAGCTCGACGCCGGCACCTACGGGCTGTGCGAGGCCGACGGCGAGCCGATCCCGGAGGGTCGGCTCGAGGCCATGCCCGCCACCCGCTTCTGCATCGACCACGCCTAACCCCGTTCTGGCAACCGGCGTGGACCGTGGAGGTTCACGGGGATGGACAGAACGGGTCGTAGGGTGCGGCGGTGGGAGCAGGTCACCTGGTCAGGCGGTTCGTCGGGTCGCTGGCGGCGCGCCGGTTGACCGACGAGGAGGCCGCCTGGGTGGCCACCCACCTGCTCCCGGGCGAGGCCGAGCTGTGGGACCGGATGGGCCGGGCCGACCAGCGCCACGCCCACGGGGTCGCCCGCCGGGCCGCCGCCGCCCTCGGCGACGAGGCCACCCGCCCGGTCGTGGCCGCCGCCCTGCTCCACGACGTGGGCAAGGTCGAGTCCGGCCTCGGCACCTACGGCCGGGTCATGGCCACCCTGTCGGGCGCCGTCGCTGGCCGGGACATGGCCGAGGCCTGGTCCCAGACCCGGGGCATGACGCGGAGGATCGGGCTGTACCTCCGCCACGAGGAGGTCGGCGCCGACCTGCTCCGGCTGGCCGGCTCGGACCCCCGGACCGTCGACCTGGTCGCCCGCTGGTCGACCCCCACCGACCCCGTCGCCGCCGCCCTCCGCACCGCCGACGAGGCCTGAGCCTCAGGGCTCCAGGAGGCCGAGGTTGGCCTTGGCCCGGGCGAGGGTGGCCGCCGCCGTGGTGCGGGCCTTGTCGGCGCCGACGGCGAGGAGGCGCTGGGTCTCGGCCGGGTCGGCCTCCAGCTGGCGGAAGCGGGCCTGGATCGGCGCCAGCAGCTCGACGACGGCGGCCGCCGTGTCCGCCTTGAGCGGGCCGTACTGGGTGTAGCCGGCGGCCGCCTCCTCGGGGGTGCGCCCGGTGGCGGCGCCGAGGATCGACAGCAGGTTCGACACGCCCGGCTTGGCCTCGACGTCGTAGCGGACCTCGGACTCGGTGTCGGTGACGGCCCGCTTGATCTTCCTCTCGATGGCCTTGGGCTCGTCGAGCAGGAGGATCGTGCCCGCCGCCGTGTCCTCGGACTTGGACATCTTCGCCGTCGGGTCCTGGAGGTCCATCACCCGGGCGCCGGCGCGGGGGAAGGTGGCCTCGGGGATCGTGAACGTCGGGCCGTAGCGGTTGTTGAACCGCTCGGCCAGGTCGCGGGCCAGCTCGACGTGCTGGCGCTGGTCGTCGCCCACCGGCACCTCGTCGGTGTCGTAGAGGAGGATGTCGGCCGCCATCAGCGCCGGGTACGTGTAGAGCCCGGCCGACACCGACTCGCCCTTGGCCGACTTGTCCTTGAACTGGGTCATGCGGCCGAGCTCGCCGAAGCCGGCGGTGCACTCCATCAGCCACGACAGCTCGGCGTGCTCGTGGACGTGGCTCTGGACGAAGAGGGTGCAGACGTCGGGGTCGAGCCCGATGGCGATCAGCCACTGCGAGAGGCGGAGGCTGGTGGCGCGCAGCTCGACCGGGTCCTGCGGGACCGTCAGCGCGTGGAGGTCGACGACGCAGTGGATGCTGTCGGCGTGCTGGTTGTCGGCCCAGCCCTTGAGCGCCCCCAGCAGGTTGCCGAGGTGGACGTTGCCGGTCGGCTTGATGCCGGAGAACACACGGGTCACGGGGGGCGATGGTAGGGGTCGCCCGCGATCGGCCCCCACCCAGATGCCGCTGGGGGCGACCCCGGGTCGTCCCGGGCGGGGCCGTGGCGGAGGGTGGCGGGGTGGACGACGACCGACCCGCCCCCGACCTCCCCCCGGCGAGCGTGAGCGCCACCGTCGCCTCGGTCCTCGCCCTGGTGGCCGGGTTCGTGGTGGCCGCCGGACTCGTGCTGCTGGCGTCCCTCCTCTCGCTGTGCGGCCTGTTCGGCGAGGAGTGCACCCCGCACGAGCGGTCGCAGGCCGGGTGGGCCCTCGTCGGCGGCGTGACGGTCTTCTTCGCCGTGCCCGGCCTGGTCGCCGTGGTGCGGCGGGACGCCCGCTGGCTGCTCGCCCCGCTGGTCGAGCTGGGGCTGCTGGCGGTCGGGGTGGCCGTCTGGGGCCTGTCCTGAGGACCCCGTGGCGACAAACCACACCGGTGTCATATGCTCTCGGGCGTGGCGTACCAGGTCCAGACCCCGGTCTTCGACGGGCCCTTCGACCTCCTGCTCCACCTGATCCTCCGGGAGCAGGTCGATCTGTACGAGGTCTCGCTGTCGGACCTGGTCACGGCGTACCTGGCCGAGCTGGAGCGGATGGAGGGCCTCGACCTCGAGATCGCCACCGAGTTCCTGCTGATCGCGGCCACCCTCGTCGAGCTCAAGGCCCGCCGGCTGCTGCCGGGCGATGCCGAGGTCGACCTCGACGACGAGCTGGCCCTGTGGGAGGAGCGCGACCTGCTCCTGGCCCGGCTGCTCGACTGCAAGACGTTCAAGGACGCCTCGCAGGTGCTGGCCGGCCTGGCCGACACCGCGGCCCGCTCGTGGGCCCGCCGGGCCGGGCCCGAGGACCGCTTCCTCGACCTCACGCCCGACTGCCTCGACGGCGTCACCCCCGACGACCTGCGGTCCGCCTTCCTGCGGGCCAGCGCCCCCCGGCCCGTGCCCCGGGTCGAGCTCGACCACGTCGCCCCCATCGGGCTGTCGGTGGCCGAGGCGGTGGCCGAGCTGGTCGACGAGCTGCCCCGGGTCGGCGTCATCGGCTTCCGGGCCCTGACCTCGGCGCTGGTCGAGCGGATCGAGATCGTCGTCCGCTTCCTCGCCATCCTCGAGCTGTGCAAGCAGGGCATGGCCGACCTCGACCAGGCCGAGCGCTTCGGCGACATCCGCATCCGCTGGACGGGCGGGGTCGACGACGACGAGGACCGGGGCCGCGTGCTCGCCGGTGCCCTCCGCGGCATCGACGACTACGAGGGCTGATGGAGGAGCTCTCGGTCGAGGCTCGCCGGGCGCTGGAGGCCATCGTGATGGTGGCGGCCGACCCGGTGCCGCCGCAGATGCTGGCCCAGCTGCTGGAGATCTCGGTCGAGCGGGTCGAGGAGGCCTGCGCCGCCCTGGCCGCCGAGTACGAGGCCCAGCAGCGGGGCTTCGTCCTGGTCCGGGTGGCCGGCGGCTACCGCTACCAGAGCCACCCCGAGGCCTCGCCCTACGTCGAGCGCTACGTGCTGGAGGGGCAGTCGGCCCGGCTGTCGAACGCGGCGCTGGAGACCCTCGCCATCGTGGCCTACAAGCAGCCGCTGTCGCGGGCCCAGGTCGCCTCGATCCGCGGCGTCAACGTCGACGGCGTGATGCGGACGCTGGCCCACCGGGGCCTGGTGGCCGAGGTCGCCCGGGACCCGGGGCCGGGCCAGGCGGTGCTCTACGGCACCACGCCGCTGTTCCTCGAGCGGCTGGGGATCGACTCGCTCGACGACCTTCCCGCCATCGCCGCCTTCGTCCCCGGGGCCGACGTGGTCGAGGCCCTGGAGCACAGCCTCCGGGTCAGCGACGACCCCGTCGCCGAGCCCACCGAGGACACCGACGACGCGCCCGCCGAGGATGCCGGTGACGGGGGAGCCTGACGGCCGCATCCGGCTCCAGAAGGTGCTGGCCCAGGCCGGGCTGGGCAGCCGCCGGGCCTGCGAGGAGATGATCGCCGACGGCCGGGTGACGATCGACGGCGAGGAGGCCCTGCTCGGCGATCGGGTCGACCCGGCGACGGCGGTGGTCGAGGTCGACGGGGTGCCGATCGGGATCCGGCCCGGCTCGGTCTACTACCTGCTCAACAAGCCGGCCGGGGTGGTCACCACGGCGGACGACCCGCAGGGCCGGCCCGTCGTGGTCGACCTGGTGCCGGCCTCGCCCCGGGTGTTCCCCGTCGGCCGGCTCGACCTCGACACCGAGGGCCTGCTGCTGCTGACCAACGACGGCGACCTCACCCACCGGCTGACCCACCCGTCGTTCGGGGTGGAGAAGGAGTACCTCGCCGAGGTCGAGGGCGCCCCCAACCGGGGGGCGCTGCGCCGGCTGCGGGAGGGCGTGACGCTGGAGGACGGCCCGACCGCCCCGGCCACCGTCGGCGTCGTCGGCCCGTCGGTGCTGCGGATCGTGATCCACGAGGGCCGCAACCGCCAGGTCCGGCGGATGGGCGAGGCCGTCGGCCACCCGGTGCGCCGGCTGGTCCGCACCCGGATCGGCCCGATCACCGATCGCACGCTCAAGCCGGGGGAGTGGCGCGAGCTCACCCAGCCCGAGGTCCGCGCCCTCGAGCGCGCCGCCGCCGAGCCGGCGCAGGACGACCCCTGACCTGCGGATAGGGTCGGCCCATGGCCCTTGCGGTGCGAGCCCTCCGGGGCGCCACGACCGTCGACGTCGACACGCCCGAGCACATCGAGGAGCGCGTCGTCGCCCTCATGGACGCGCTCCTGGCGCGCAACGACGTCGACCACGACGACCTGATCAGCATCCTCTTCACCGCCACCGAGGACGTGGTCTCCACCTTCCCGGCCACGGCGGCCCGCAAGAGCGGGCTGGGCGACGTGCCGCTGATCTGCGCCCGGGAGCTGTCGATCACCGGGGGCACGCCCATGTGCATCCGGGTGATGGTCCACCTCACCACCGAGCGGTCCCGCACCGAGCTGCACCACGTCTACCTGGAGGGCGCCCGCGGCCTCCGCGACGACCTGCCCGACTGAGCGTGCAGGACCCGTACCCGGTCGAGCCCCTGGCCGCGCCGCCCGCCGGCGTCGAGATCCGGGTGCCCGGCGGGCGCAGCATCACCAACCGGGCCCTGGTGGCGGCGGCGCTGGCCGACGGCACCTCGACCCTCCACGGCGCCGGGCTGAGCGACGACAGCGAGGCGATGATCGACTGCCTGCGGGCCCTCGGCGCCACGATCACCGTCGCGGGCACCGACGTCACCGTCGTCGGCGTGGCCGGCCGGCCGACGGGCGACGTCGACGTCTTCACCCGCCTCTCGGGCACGACGTCGCGGTTCGTCACCGCCGTCGCCGCCCTGGCCGACGGACCCGTCCGGATCGACGCCCACCCGCCGATGCGGGCCCGCCCCATGGGCGACCTCATCGACGCCCTCCGCGCCCTCGGCGTCACCGTCGAGGAGCGGGGCGAGCCCGGCCACCTCCCCCTCACCGTCACCGGCCCCATCACCGGCGACGTGGTCGAGGTCCCCGGCACGGTGTCGAGCCAGTACATCTCCGGCCTGCTCCTGGCCGCCGGCGGGCTGCCCGGCTCCGACGGCTTCACCATCGAGCTGGCCGGCGAGCATCTGGTGTCGGCGCCGTACACGTCGATGACGGTCCACGTGATGGAGGCCTTCGGCCAGCTCGTCGCCGTCACCAGCCGGTTCGACGTGGTCGGCGACGGCTACCTGCCCACCGAGTACGCCGTCGAGGCCGACGCCGCCACCGCCGCCTACGTCCTCGCCGCGGCGGCGATCACCGGGGGCACCGTGACCGTGCCCGGGCTGCCGACCGCCGACCTCCAGGCCGACGTCGCCCTGGTCGACGTGCTGGAGGCGATGGGCTGCACGGTCACCTGGGCCGGCCGGGACGTGACCGTGACCGGGCCCGACGGGCCGCTGCGGGGGGGCACCTTCGACCTGACCGCGTACTCGGACATGGCGCCGACCGTGGCGGTGCTCGGGGCGTTCGCCGACGGGCCCGTCGAGGTCACGGGCGTGGGGTTCATCCGGGGCAAGGAGACCGACCGGATCGCCGCCTCGGTGGCCGAGCTGCGCCGCAT
>DASTYI010000152.1:0-2601 GCA_035765045.1 Iamia sp.
CGGTGACCCGCCCCAGGACGATCGTCGATCCCACCGTCATGGCCGCGAACAGGAACGCCCCCACGACGGCGACCGTGACCGGCCGGGGGTGGGTGCGCACCGAGCGCCACAGCAGGGCGAGCCCTCGTCGGACGACGGAGCGGGGGTCGGGGACGTCGTCCTGCATGCCGTCAGGCATCCAACCGAGCCAACCCCCCGACCGCAACTCCCGTCGCCCGACGCCACCCCGAACTGGCGATCAGATTCCCCTCCCTCGCGGGAGATCTGATCGCCAGTTCGGTCGGGGTTGGAGGGAGTGGGGGCCGAGGGGGGAACTCAGACGCCATGGCGACATCACGACGGAGGTTCCTGGCCGGGGCGGCGGCGAGCGGGGCGGTGCTGGTGGCCCGACCGGCCGGGATCCTGGCCGACGTGCTGGGCGGGACGGCCGAGCCGACCGTGGCCCGGCGCTCGAAGCTGTTCGAGGGGACGTGGCTGGTCCACGCCGACCTCCACAACCACACCCTGTTCTCCGACGGCGACGGCGACCCGGCGGCGGCGTTCGCCTCGATGCGGGCCAGCGGGCTCGACGTCGCCGCCCTGACCGACCACGCCGTGCTGGGCGGGGCGCTCGGGGCCCTGGCGTCGATCTGCGGGTCCGGGTGCACGTCGGTCCGGGGCATCGACGAGGCGTCGTGGGCCCGGACGGCCCAGCTGGCCGATGCCGCCGACGAGCCCGGTGCGTTCACCGCCATCCGCGGCTTCGAGTGGTCGAGCCCGACCCTGGGGCACGTCAACGTGTGGTTCGGCCAGGACTGGATCGATCCCGAGCGCACCGGCGGGCTGGTCGGGCTGGAGGGCATCCCCGGCTACCTCGACGAGCTGGGCGAGGGGGCCCACGTCGTCGGCGAGCCGCTGGAGTCGCTCGTCCACGACCTGCCCACGACCGGGCTGTCGATGGCCGGCTTCTACGCCTGGCTGCGCAAGCAGCCCGGCGGCCTGCTCGGGGGCGGCGGGGCCGACGCCCTGGCCGGCTTCAACCACCCGGGCCGGGAGCCGGGCCGATTCGCCGCCTTCGCCTACGACGAGCGGCTCCAGGAGCAGATGGTCAGCCTGGAGCTGTTCAACCGCGACGAGGACTACCTCTACGAGGGGATCGATCGGGGGCGCACGTCCCCGCTGGTCCAGTGCCTCGACGCCGGGTGGCGCCCGGGCCTCCTCGGCGTCACCGACGAGCACGGCACCGACTGGGGCACGCCCATCGAGAAGGGCCGGGCCGGCGTGTGGGTCACCGAGCTGAGCCGGGGCGGGGTGCGGGCGGCGATGGCCGACCGGCGCTTCTTCGCCACCCGGGAGCGGGGCCTGCGGCTCGACGCCTCGCTGGCCGGCGTGCGGATGGGTGGCGCGGTGGCCCACCGGTCCGGGCCGGTCGAGGTGGCGATCGACGTCGAGGGGCCGTCGATCCCGGCCGGGACACCGCTGCGGGTCCAGGTCCTGCGCTCGGGCTCGCCGGTACCCGTCGTGGCCGACCAGGTCGACGTCGTGGTCCCGGCGGCCGACGCCCCGCCGATCACCTTCACCACGCCGGTCGAGGTGGCTGGTGGCGAGTGGGTGGTGCTGCGGATCGTCGACCCGGCCCGGACGGGCGATCCCCGGGCCCCCACCGACCTGGCCGGCCGGACGGTCGCCTACCCCAGCCCCTGGTACCTCGAGCCCACCGCGACCTGACCCCCCCGAACTCGGTGGAGTAGGTGACCGGAACCGGTCGTCTACTCCGCCGAGTTCGCTGGGGAGATGGGGGTCAGGGGGAGGCGGCCGGCGAAGGCGGCCTGGAGGGTGGCCGTGCGCATCGCCTCGACGACGCCCCAGGCCAGCGACACGGGGATGACCCACGTGCCGTGGGGGTGGTTCAGCACCCGGAGGGCGACCGCCGGCACGCCGGCCTGGTGGAGGCGGGCGACGAAGCGCTCGCCGTCGTCGCGGACCGGGTCGAGGTCGGCGGTGAGGACCACCGTCGGGGGCAGGCCGGCCAGGTCGTCGGCGAGCAGCGGCGAGGCGAGCGGGTCGGACCGGTGCTCGGCGCCGGCGTAGCGGCCGGCGTAGGTGTCGAGGGCCTCGGCGGTGAGGCCGAACCCGGTGCCGTTCTCGACCACCGACGGCGAGCCGAGCGTGAGGTCGAGGCCGGGCACCTCCAGCCACTGGAACATCGGCCGCGGCAGACCCCGCTCCCGGGCGAGGAGACACGTGGCCACGGCCAGGTTCCCACCGGCGCTGGTGCCGCCGATGGCCACCCGGTCGGGGTCGACGCCGAGCTCCGGCAGGTGGGCGAGGAACCACTCGTAGGCGGCCACGCAGTCGTCGAGCGGCGTCGGGAAGGGGTGCTCGGGCGCCAGCCGGTACTCGACCGAGCAGACCACGGCCGGCACCGCCTCCGCCACCGGCCCGCACTCGACCTCGGCGGTGTCGATGGTGCCCTGCGACCACCCGCCGCCGTGGACGAACAGGTAGCCGGGGAGGAGGCCGTCGGCCGGGGCCGGCGGCCGGTAGGTCCGCACCCGGATCGACCCGCCCTCGACCGGCACGTCGTGGTCCTCGACCACGACGGAGGGGTCGACGGGCCGG
>DASTYI010000153.1:0-7520 GCA_035765045.1 Iamia sp.
CCATCGCCTGGGCCCTGGCCTGGCCCGGGGTCACCGGCGCCATCGTCGGCGCCCGCACCCGCGAGCAGGTCGACGGCTGGATCGGGGCCGCCGACCTGGTGATCGACCCCGGGCTGCGGGCCGAGGTCGAGAGGGCGCTGGAGGAGGTGGGCGCCGGGACGGGGCCGATCCGGCCCAGCGGGCTGCTGCCGGCCGGCGGCGGCAGCTGACGTGGCCGTCGAGCTCTGGGGCGCCTTCGAGTCGACGTACCAGCCGGCCCACGACCGCGACGTCGTCGAGACCACCCAGCACGACCTGCGCTGGCGCGAGGACCTCGACCTCCTCCACGGCTGCGGGGTGCGCACCCTGCGGTACCCGCTCCGCTGGCACCGCATCGAGCCCCGCCCCGGCGAGTGGGAGTGGGGCCCGACCGACGCCGTGCTCGGGCACATGCGCGACCGGGGGATGCGCCCGATCGTCGACCTGCTCCACCACACCAGCCACCCGCGCTGGGTCGGCGACCTGGCCGCCCCCGGGTTCGGGCCCGCCTTCGTCCGCTTCGTCGAGGCCGTGGCCGAGCGGTACCCGTGGCTGCCCGCCTACACGGTCGGCAACGAGCCCTTCACCACCGCCCTGCTGTGCGGCCAGGAGGGGCTGTGGCCCCCGCACCGGACGGGCCTGGCCGGCTTCGTCGCCCTCGCCTCCTCGCTGCTCCCGGCGATCACCCGGGCCAGCCGCACCCTCCGCGACGCCCTCCCCGACGCCCGCCACGTCCACGTGGAGGCGGCCGAGCACCACACGTCGGGCCCGGGCGGCGAGGACCGGGCCGAGCTGTGCAACGACCGGCGCTGGCTCCTCACCGACCTCCTCGTCGGCCACCCGGTCGACCCCGACCGGCCCTTCGTCCGCCAGGTCGTGGCCGCGGGCGGAGAGGCCCTGCTCGACGTCGAGCCCGGCCCGGTCGACGTCCTCGGCCTCGACTACTACGCCCACAACCAGTGGCACTGGACCGCCGACGGCGGCACCAACGTCGCCCCCGCGCCCCGCCCGCTGGCCGACCTCTTCGGCGAGTGGTGGGACCGCTACCGCCTCCCCACCGCCCTGGGCGAGACCAACCTGTGCGGCACGGCGTCGGACCGGGCCAGCTGGCTCCGCTACGTCGTCGAGCAGTGCGAGCACGCCGTCGCCGCCGGGGTGCCGGTCGAGGGGCTCTGCTGGTTCCCGACCATCGACTCGGCCGACTGGGCCTCGCAGCTGACCCTGTCGGTCGGCCAGATCGACCCCGTCGGCGTCTTCTGGCTCGACGAGGACTGGGAGCGCCACCCCTCGACCATGAGCGCGGCGTTCACCCTCGCCGCCGGCGGGGCGCCCGCCGCCGACCTGCCGGCCCACCGGTTCCGGCCCCCCGTGTGCGACTGGCTGGCCGGCTGGCTCCCCCAGATGGCGCACTGGCCGTGGCAGGACCCGCCGGCCGACGAGACCTGCTCCAGCCGCCTCGTCGCCGGCGACCGCGTCGGCCTGGCCCCCTGACGGCGGAGCCGGTTGGTTCGGTGCGCCTGGGCCGGGGAGCGGGCGCCGCCATGCGAGCGATGGTGTACCGGGGCCCGTACAAGGTGCGGGTCGAGGACAAGGACGTGCCGGCCGTCGAGCACCCCAACGACGCCATCGTGCGGGTGACCATGGCGGCGATCTGCGGGTCGGACCTGCACCTGTACCACGGGATGATGCCGGACACCCGGGTGGGCCACACCTTCGGCCACGAGTTCATCGGCGTCGTCCACGAGGTGGGCCCGTCGGTGCGGAACCTCCAGGTCGGCGATCGGGTGATGGTGCCCTTCAACGTCTTCTGCGGCTCCTGCTACTTCTGCGCCCGGGGCCTCTACTCGAACTGCCACAACGTCAACCCCAACGCCACCGCGGTGGGCGGCATCTACGGCTACTCGCACACCTGCGGCGGCTACGACGGCGGCCAGGCCGAGTACGTCCGGGTGCCCTTCGCCGACGTCGGGCCCAGCCCCATCCCCGACTGGATGGACGACGAGGACGCCGTCCTCCTCACCGACGCCACCGCCACCGGCTACTTCGGCGCCCAGCTCGGCGACATCGCCCAGGGCGACACCGTCGTCGTCTTCGGCGCCGGCCCGGTCGGGCTGGTGGCGGCGCAGTCGGCGTGGCTGATGGGCGCCGGCCGGGTCATCGTCGTCGACCACGTCGAGCACCGGCTGGAGAAGGCCCGCACCTTCGCCCACGCCGAGACGCGAAGCTTCGTCGAGCACGACGACATCGTCGTCGAGCTCAAGCGGACGACCGACGGGCTCGGCGCCGACGTGGTGATCGAGTGCGTCGGCGCCGAGGCCGACGGCAACCTGCTGATGCACGTCACCTCGGCCAAGCTCAAGCTCCAGGGCGGCTCCCCGGTGGCGCTCAACTGGGCGATCGACGCCGTCCGCAAGGGCGGCACGGTGTCGATCATGGGCGCCTACGGGCCGATGTTCTCGGCCGTGAAGATGGGCGACGCCCTCAACAAGGGGCTGACGCTGCGCATGAACCAGTGCCCCGTGAAGCGCCAGTGGCCCCGCCTCTTCGAGCACGTCCGCAACGGCCACCTCCGGCCCCGCGAGCTCGTCACCCACCGCATCCCGCTCGAGGACATCGCCGAGGGCTACCACATCTTCTCGGCCAAGCTCGACGGCATCATCAAGCCGCTCGTCATCCCCACGGCGGCCTGACGTGGAGCCCGTGCCCTACCGAGCGGCCCGGCCGGCCCCGCCCGAGACCCCCGCCGAGCTGCGGGCCCGGATCCCCGGCTGGGGCGTCGACCTCGACCCCGCCGACCGCCCCTCGGTGCCCCGCGAGCGCTTCGACCCCGGCGCCACCGGCGCCCACTGGGACGTGCCCGAGCGCCAGCCCGAGCCCTGGCCCCGCGAGCGCTCGATCGAGCACCTCGCCCTGCCCCCGGTGTTCGGGACGACCTGCCCGCCGAAGGGCGCCTCCGGGGCCATCCGCAAGCTCGCCTACGCCCGCTACAGCGAGGCCCGGGCCGCCCACTGGCTGCTGCTCCTCCTCGCCGACCGGGTCGACGCCACCGGGGCGCACCTGCGCTCGCTCGCCACCCTGCGCCCCGACCAGCCGATCACCCAGACGGGGATCGGCGGCGAGATCGGCCACCACCCGATCCGCTCCCGGTTCGGCCAGCAGCGGGCCGACACCGCCCACACCTGGATGGACCCCGTGATCGTCGCCGGGCCGTGGCTCGCCGCCGGCCTCGCCGGGTGGCGCCTGGTCCGCCGGCGCCGGCGGGGCTGAGGCGGGTTTCACCGGGCGCGGACCGGGGAGGCGCGGCGCATGCCCGATGCGATCACCCTGCTGCGGTCCGACCACAAGACGGTCGAGGGTCTCTTCAAGCGGTTCGAGAAGGCCGGCGACAACGCCACCGTCACCAAGCGCGACATCGTCGACGACATCATCCGGGAGCTGTCGATCCACGCCGAGATCGAGGAGCAGATCTTCTACCCGGCGGTGCGGGCGGCGGAGGTCCCGGGCGTCGAGGACATGGTCCTCGAGAGCCTGGAGGAGCACCTCGCCGCCAAGCGGCTCCTCGCCGACCTCGTCGGGATGGACCCCGAGGCCGAGCGCTTCGACGCCAAGGTGACCGTGCTGATGGAGATGATCCGCCACCACGTCGAGGAGGAGGAGTCCGACCTCTTCCCCGCCGTGCGCGAGGTCCTCAAGCGCAAGGCCCTCGGCGAGCTGGGCGACGCCATGGAGAAGGCGAGGGACGTCGTCCCGACCCGTCCCCACCCGGGTTCGCCCGACGAGCCCCCGGGCAACGTCGTCGCCGGGCTCGCCGCCGCCGCCGTCGACCGGGCCCGGGACGCCGGCCGGGAGGCGCTGGAGAAGGCGCGCCGCGCCATCACCTGAGCGCCGGGCTCCGTGGACGTCGTCGCCCCCGAGGCCCGCACCGGGCCGACGCCACCGCTGGAGCGGCGCCGCCGCGCCGTCGCCGGGCTGGTGCTGGGCGCCGGGCTGGGGGGCTTCGTCGACGGGATCGTCCTCCACCAGATCCTCCAGTGGCACCACATGCTCACCGACCGGGAGGGCACCGGCCTCCCGTCCCCCTCCGTGCGGTCGCTGGAGGAGAACACGACGTGGGACGGCCTCTTCCACGCCGCCACGTGGCTCCTCGTGGTCGCCGGGTTGGCCCTGCTGTGGCCGCTGGCCCGGCGGGGGCGGACCGGGCCGGGGCGGGTCCTCGTCGGGCTCCTGCTCGCCGGGTGGGGCCTGTTCAACCTGGTCGAGGGGATCGTCGACCACCACATCCTCACCGTGCACCACGTGCGCGACGACGTGGCCGACCCGCTCCCGTGGGACCTCGGCTTCCTCCTGCTCGGGGTCGCCCTCCTCGCCGGCGGGAGGGCTCTGGCCCGGGGCGACCGGCGACCGGCGACCGGGGCGCCATGAGGTTGCGGGCCCGGGACCTGCGCGGGGCGGTCGTGGTGATCACGGGCGCCTCGAGCGGGCTCGGGCGGGCCACGGCCGAGGCCTTCGCCCGGCACGGCACCCGGCTGGTCCTGGCCGCCCGGACCGAGCCGGCCCTGCACGACACCGCCGCGGCCTGCCGCGCCGCCGGGGCCGACGCCCTGGTGGTGCCGACCGACGTCAGCGACCCCGAGCAGGTGGACCGGCTGCGACGGCGGGCGGTCGAGGCCCACGGCCGGATCGACGTCTGGGTCGACGCCGCCGGCGTGCTCGTCGCCGGCCGCTTCGGCGACGAGCCCGTCGAGGACGTCCAGCAGCTGGTGGCCACCAACGTGGTCGGCCCGCTGCTCGGCTCCCGCGCCGCCCTGGGCACGTTCGAGGCCCAGGGCTGGGGCACGCTGATCAACGTCTCGTCGCTGCTGGCGATCGTGCCCAACCCGGTCGTCCCGACCTACGTGATGAGCAAGTTCGCCGTCCGGGGCCTCACCCTCAGCCTGCGCCAGCTCGTCGCCCACCAGCGCGGCATCGACGTGTGCGACGTGATGCCCGGCCCGATCGACACGCCGCTGTTCGCCCGGGCGGCCAACCACACCGGGCGACGGCTGCGGGCCATCCCCCCGGCCACCGCCCCCGAGCGGGTCGCCGCCGGCATCGTGGCCTGCGCCCGCCGCCCCCGCCGGGAGACGACCGTCGGCGTCGCCTCGCACGCCATCCTCGTCGCCCACCGCCTCGCCCCCCGGGCCACCGAGCGGGTGGTGGCCGTGGCCGCCGGCGCCCTGATCACCACCCGGGAGCCCGCCGAGCCCACCTCCGGCGCCGTCCACACCCCCGTCCCCGCCGGCCGCACCCACGGCGGCTGGCGCCGCGGCCCCCTCCGCGGCACGCCCTGACCGGTCGGTCGGGGGGCCGGGGGGATCTGGCACGATGGCCGGGCCGGCGGGGGGACAGGTCCCGCGTCGGCGTGCTCGTGGACGAGAAGGGGGCCGAGATGGATCGACGAGGCGGTGCGGTGGGTCGCTCGGGGCGGGTCGTGGGCCTGGCGCTGGCGCTGGTGCTGGCCGTCGCCGGGTGCGCGGACGACGGGTCGTCGGCCGAGCCCGACCGGTCGACCACGTCGACCTCGCCGTCGACCACGACCACGGCGCCGACCCGGGCCACCGAGGCGCTCGACGTGCCCGTCGTCGACGCCCCGGCCGGCATCGACGGCGCCGCCGCCTTCGTCCGGGACCTGCGGTGCGGCGACGCCGAGCGGAACCTGGTCGACCTGGCCCTCCCCGAGCCGGTCGCCGAGGGCGGTGCCGCGGCCGCCGACACGCCGCTCGTCGTCAGCCTCCACGGCGGTGGCTTCGTCCTCGGTGACAAGGCCGACCTGTGGGGCGGGCCCGAGGTCGACGTCGTCGACGACCTCCTCGCCGAGGGGATCGCGGTGGCGTCGATGAGCTACAGCCTCCTCGCCGACGAGGACCCCGACGGGGTGATCAAGCCGCTGGAGGACGCGGCCCGCTGCCTCCAGTTCCTCCGCTACCACGGGCCCGCCACCTTCGGCATCGACCCCGAGCGGATCGCCCTCCGGGGCAGCAGCGCCGGCGCCGGCATCGCCCTGTGGCTGGCGCTCCACGACGACCTGGCCGACCCCGCCGCCGACGACCCCGTGCGCCGGCTCTCGACCAAGCCCGTCGCCGTCGCCGCCCGGGTCACCCAGGCGACCTACGACCTGACCCGCTGGGGCCCCGACGTCTTCTCGGACTACCCCGAGGTGGTCGGCGGGCGGGACCTGGCCGCGCTCTCCGAGTCCTTCGGCCTGGGCCAGCGGCTGCTGTCGTTCTACGGGATCGACGACCCGGCCCAGCTCGACGACCCCGAGATCGAGGCCTACCGGGCCGACGTCGACCTCCTCGGGCTGATGGACCCGGACGACCCGCCGGCCTGGGTCGACAACACCTACGTCCCCGACGTGGCCCCGACCGACATCCAGGTGCTGTTCCACCACAGCCACCACGCCCGGGCCATCGAGGAGCAGGCCGAGGCGGTCGGCTACGACGCCACCGTCGCCTGGGGCTTCGGGGCCGAGGTCGAGATCGGCGAGGTCGACTACCTCGCCACCGCCCTCGCCGTCCGGTAGCCCCGGCGCCGGTCAGACCAGGCCGAAGGCGGCCATGGCCTGGGCGACGCGCTGGAAGGCGGCGATGTTGGCGCCCCGCACGTAGTCACCGGGGGCGCCGTACTCCTCGGCGGTCCGGTAGCAGGAGTCGTGGATGCCCTTCATGATCTCGGCCAGGCGGGCCTCGGTGTGCTCGAAGCTCCACCGGTCGCGGCTGGCGTTCTGCTGCATCTCCAGGGCCGAGGTGGCGACCCCGCCGGCGTTGGCCGCCTTGCCCGGGGCGAAGAACACCCCGGCGGCCGTGAAGACCCGCACCGCCTCGGGCGAGCACGGCATGTTGGCCCCCTCGGCCACGGCGAGGCAGCCGTTGGAGACGAGCATCCGGGCGTCGCGGCCCGACAGCTCGTTCTGGGTCGCGCAGGGCACGGCGACCTGGCAGGGGACGTCCCAGATCGAGCCCCCGGGCTGGTGCGTCGCCTTCGGCCGGGCCTCGGCGTAGGCGGTGAGCCGCTGACGCTCGACCTCCTTCACCTGCTTGAGGAGGGCGACGTCGATGCCGTCGGGGTCGACGACCACGCCGTCGGAGTCCGAGCAGGCCACGACCCGCCCGCCGAGCTGGCCGATCTTCTCGATGGCGTAGATGGCCACGTTCCCCGAGCCCGACACCACGCACGTGCGCCCGTCGAGCGACGTGCCGTTGGCGGCCAGCATCTCGGCGAGGAAGAAGACGGTGCCGTAGCCCGTCGCCTCCTTGCGCACCAGGGCGCCGCCCCAGTCGACGCCCTTGCCGGTCAGCACCCCCGACTCGTAGCGGTTCGTGATCCGCTTGTACTGGCCGAAGAGCCACCCGATCTCCCGGGCGCCCACGCCGATGTCACCGGCGGGGACGTCGGTGTACTCGCCGAGGTGGCGGTACAGCTCGGTCATCAGGCTCTGGCAGAACCGCATCACCTCGTCCTCG
>DASTYI010000154.1:0-8569 GCA_035765045.1 Iamia sp.
CCCACCGGGAGCAAGGCCGAACAGGGACAGGGTGGCCCGCCCGTCACGTCCCAGGTGGGCCGCACAGATGGATGGTCACCCATCGGGACCCCGGCGACGGACCCGAGGACAGAACCCCGCCTACAGGACAGCTCACCACCACTCCTCTCAGGGTTGGCATCCCGTGTCGCCGGGTATGGCAGCCGCCTCGATCTCGGGAGGGCTCATGACCACCGCGTCCGCCGGCCGCAGGACCCGTCTCGTCACCCTGTTCGCCTGGGTGGCCGGCGTCGTCGCCGTCACCACCGCCATGACCGACCCGGTCGACGACGCCGTCGTCGTCGGGACCGACGGCCTGACCACCTCCATGTCGTGCGACCGCACGTCCACCGTGGAGATCGCCGTGGAGAACACGGGGACGACGACGTGGACGCCCGCCGACGGCTACTCGCTGACGGCGATCGACCCTGACGACGACCCGACCTTCGGCTTCGTCGCCCGACCGGTCACCACCGACGTCGACCCGGGCGAGGTGCTCGCCTTCACCTTCACCCTCACGTCCCCGCCGTCCCCCGGCACCCACGTGCTGCGCTGGCGGATGGCCCGTCAGGGCGTCCGCTTCGGAGCCGCCACCCCGGCCATCACGGCCACGGTCACGTGCCCCCTGGCCGACGCCTTCTCGGGGGCGCGTGGCTTCGTCGAGGACCAGGCCTTCGCCCCGCCGGCCGAGATGGGAACCGACCACGCCGAGACCACGACCGCCCGCTGGGGCGACGGCTGGGTGATGCTCTACCGCACGTTCGTCCGCCCCGACGGCAGCCGGTCCACCCTGCCCACGGGCATCGGTCGGGCCACGAGCGCCGATGGCGACACCTGGACCGCCTACGACGGCGGCCGGCCGGTGCTCCCCAACGGGACCGGCGGCGTCGCCAACCTGTACTTCGCCCCGAGCGTCATCGCCGACACGGTCGGTGGCATCCCCGGCCTCACCATGGTCTTCGAGGCCAACCCCCACCCCGCTCCGGGCCGGATGCTCGTGGCCGCGGCCCGCAGCGTCGACGGGGGCATCACGTGGACCGACGTGCGACCGATCCTCCAGACCGCCGCGCCCTGGGAGGGGTCGTCGGTGCCCTCGCCGGCCGGCAACGTGGGTACCCCGAGCATCCTCAAGGTCGGCTCCGAGTACCGGGTCTCGTACCACGGCTACCGGGGCACCGACGGCACCGGTGCCCTCAAGCGGGGGGTGGCTTCGGGGACGTCGCTCGACACGCTCTCCCGGTGGCCGTCCAACCCCCAGCTCCAGGGCGTGACCGGCACGTGGACCGACGTCGGCATCGGCCGGGGCGACGTCATCCGTGAGGGCGGCTACTACTACACCGTCTTCGAGGCGGCCCGTGGCTCGGCCACCTGCGCCCCCGGCACGGTCTACGGGTGGGGCCTGGCCCGCTCGACCGACATGGTGAGCTGGCAGCAGTCGCCCTTGAACCCGATCATGAGCGACCGGGTCGGTGGTGTGTGCGGCAACGACATGCCCGCCTTCCAAGTCATCGACCAGAGGGTGACCGTCGTGACGACGGGCCACCACCCCGACCCAACCGGCGCCCACCCGACCTGGGGCATCAACCCCGCGGTCCGCCGCTTCCGCATCGGGTCACGACCGACCGGGTTGACCGGGGCGCCGATCGTCGGGCTGGCCGCCACACCATCGGGGCAGGGCTACTGGCAGGTCAACAGCACCGGCGGCGTCTTCGCCTTCGGTGATGCGGGGTTCTTCGGATCGGCCTCGATCCCGGCGGGCACCGTGATCGGTCTGGCCGCGACGCCGAGCGGGCAGGGGTACTGGATCACGACCACCGCGGGCCAGGTGCACGCCTTCGGCGACGCCACCCCCGACACGCTCGCCAACTACGGCGTCACCCCCAACCGGCCCATCAGCGGCATCGAGGCCTCGCCGACCGGTGGGTTCTGGCTCGTGGGTCGGGACGGGGGCATCTACGGGCTGGCTGGCGCTCCGTTCCACGGCAGCGCCGGTGGTTCCCCGCTCAACGCCGACGTGGTCGGGATGGCCGCCACGCCGAACGGCGGCGGGTACTGGCTCGTGGCCGCCGACGGCGGGGTCTTCAGCTACGGGAACGCCGGTTTCCACGGCTCGGCGGCCAGCTTCCCGCACCAGCCCATCGTGGGGATGGCCCGCTCGCAGTCGGGTGCCGGGTACTGGCTGGTGGCGACCGACGGCGGGACGTTCACCTTTGGCGACGCCACGTACCACGACTCCACGACCGGGGTGACGCCCGATCCCATCGTGGACATCGTCCGCGGCCCCGGCGGGACGGGGTACTGGATGCAGGCCCAGGACCAGGGGGTGGTCGACGACGGCGGGGTCATCGCCTTCGGCTCGGCCGCCTTCCACGGCCACGCCCGCCGAGCGTGACGAGGCTGCCGGGGCGATCGGTGCGGCAGGGGGTGCAGGTTGCCGGGGAACGGTCAAGGTCGGGCGGGCGGGGCCGATGACCTGGATGGTGAGCGATGGGTACGACCGACGCATCGGGGACCGGGTCGACATGGCGGCGATCCCGGTCTTGTGGAGGGTCCCGCCCGCCGACCGGAAGCGGGGGTGGCGCCGCCCCCGGGCCCCCGAGAAGGGCCTGCTGATCGACGTCTCGGTCAGCGGGCTCCAGGTGCGGGCGCCCGCCGCCGACGACCTGGGCCGGGGCGCCGTCGTCCACCTCGCCGTCGACGGCATCCACGGGTGGGGCACGATCCGGCGGGCCACGCCGGTGCCCCGGACTCGCTTCTGCGACTACGGCCTCGAGCTCGACCGCGAGGCCACCGAGCTCGTCCAGTGGGTGCACGACCGGGTGGCCAGCACCTCGGCGGTCAAGGATTCGGACTGGCGTTGAGCACCGGCCGGCGGGGCCTCAGGGCTGGATGACGGCGTAGCCCCGGCGCTGGAGCTCGGCGGCGAGGAGGTCGTCGGGCACCCGGCGGAGCTGGTCGGCCAGCGAGGCCCGCTTGCGGTCGGCCGCCGTGACCGGGGCGACGACCGGCCGGGCGTCGGCCCCGCCGTCGCCGGCGGACCCGTCCTCGCCGGCCCCGGACAGCCGCTCGATCAGGGCGTCGGCCTCGTCGCGGGTGAACTTCCCGGCCGCCTGGCGCTGGGTGAGCCCGAGCGGGTGGCGGGCGTCGCGGAAGCCCTGGTGGCCCGCCGCCTCGACCAGCGCCAGGAGCTCCTGCACCTGCCGGTGCGTCGCCGGTGGTCCTGCCGCCTGTCCGAACGCCATGCGGCGATCCTCGCACGCCGGTGCGACAACGAGGCGGACGCCCTGGACGTGGGGGGTCCGAGGAGGCCGTAGCCTCCTCCCATGGACGAGCGGCCCACCTTCGAGCAGATCCGACGAGCGCCCAAGGTCCTGCTGCACGACCACCTGGACGGGGGGCTGCGGCCCCAGACGGTGATCGACCTGGCCGCCGAGCACGGCTACGACGGCCTCCCCACCACCGACGTCGACGAGCTGGCCCGCTGGTTCACCGAGGGCGCCAACCGTCGTGACCTGGTGCTCTACCTCGACACCTTCGAGCACACGGTGGGCGTGATGCAGGAGCGCGACGCCATCGTCCGGGTCGCCGCCGAGTGTGCCCAGGACCTGGCCGACGACGGCGTGGTCTACGCCGAGGTCCGCATGGCCCCCGAGCTGTGCCTGGAGCGGGGGCTGACCCTCGACGACGCCATCGAGGCGATGCTGGAGGGGTTCCGGATCGGCTCGGCCGACGGGCGGATCGAGATCGGCCTGCTGGTCACCGCCATGCGCCACGCCGCCAACTCGAAGGAGGTGGCCGAGGCCGCCCTCCGCCACCGCGACGAGGGCGTGGTCGGCTTCGACATCGCCGGCAGCGAGGCCGGCAACCCCCCGACCCGCCACCTCGACGCCTTCCGCACCATCGCCGAGGACAACTTCCACATCACGATCCACGCCGGCGAGGCCTTCGGGCTGCCGTCGATCTGGGAGGCGGTGCAGATCTGCGGGGCCGAGCGCCTCGGCCACGGCGTCCGCATCATCGACGACGTCACCGTCACCCCCGACGGCGTCCAGCTGGGCCGGCTGGCCAGCTTCGTGCGCGACCGCCGGGTGCCGCTGGAGATGTGCCCCACCTCGAACGTCAACACCGGGGTGTGCGACACGATCGCCGAGCACCCGATCGGGCTGCTCCGCCGGCTGCGCTTCCGGGTCACGGTCAACACCGACAACCGGCTGATGAGCGGCACGTCGATGTCCGAGGAGATGCACAAGCTGGTCGAGGCCTTCGGCTACGGCTGGGACGACCTCGAGTGGCTGACCCTCAACGCCATGAAGTCGGCCTTCTGGCCCTTCGACCGGCGGCTGCGGATCATCAACGAGCGGATCAAGCCGGGCTACGCCGCCCTCCGGGCCAGCGGCCTGGGGGTCAGCCTGACCGGTTGAGGCGACGCCTACGTGACCCGGTTGCGGTACTCGGTGGAGCGGTAGACCTCGCCGATCAGGGTGGTCGTGGTGGCGCCCTCGGCGAAGAGCCGCTGCCAGCGGTCGACGTCGGCGGCCCCCGGCGGGCGACCGAGCATGGTGAGGTAGACCGAGCCGATCGCCACCCGCCACTGCGACCACCAGCGGTTCTCGTTGGACTCGACGTAGGCCCGGACGACGGCGCCCCGGGTGACCTCGCCCCGGTCGAGCCGGCCCGACCAGTAGGCGACCGAGCCGGCGTCGGGCTCCCAGGTCATCACCTGGCGGATCACCCGCTCGACGAAGGCGGCGTTGCCGACCGACGGCCCGCCGTAGATCGGGTCGCGGGCGACCTCCTCGCCGAGGGCCCGCAGGCTGGTGCGCCCGGTGCGGAGCTGCCACATGCGGTAGGCCCAGCGCTCGCCGGTCGGGTAGCGACCGAGCCCGCCCACGTAGAGCCGGAGCAGCGGGTGGGCCGGGCCGGTGAAGGCCGACGACGACAGCAGCGAGCCGACCACGCCGGGGGCCCGCCCGGTCGAGAAGCCGACCGATGCGGTGGTGCCCGACAGCTCGGCGAAGGTGGGCGCCCGGCCGAGGACGTCGGCGTACTGGCGGTCGACGAACGCCGCCGGTGAGGGGAACGGGGTGAACGGCCCGGCCAGGCGGGCGTTGACGGCCCGGGCCACGAACTCGTTGCCGGCGATCCCGGCCGCCTCGTTCGGCCACAGGTCCGACAGGATCGTGACCACGTAGCCGGCGCCGATCTCGACCGCCCCCGAGGAGTTGAGCCGCCAGCGGCAGCACTGCGAGGAGAAGAAGCCGTTCTTGAGCGGGACCCGGGTGCCCGACGGGACCCCGGCGGAGATGCCCCAGCGCTGCGACGGCACCACCGAGAGCAGGTAGGAGCGGGCGATCGACCGGTACGACGCCGTCAGCGGGCCACCGTCGCCGTAGAGCAGCTGGCGCATGAGCGAGGTGCGGTCACGGGCCGAGGTGGAGGTGATGCCCCACGGGCTGGCCTGGCGGGTCTGGGTGAGCCCGAAGGCCCGGTCGACCCCCTCCATCCCGGCGATGCCACCCAGCGAGCTCCACAGGGCGTTGGCCTCGGGGTCGGCCGAGCGGGCCATCATCGGGCCGATGTTGGCCTGCTCCCACTGCGTGAGCCCCCGCCCCTGGGCCTGGGCCCGGAGCAGGATGCCGGCCATGATCTCGGCCTTGAGCACGCTGGCCGTGGTGATCCGCAGGTCGGGCCGGTAGTCGTAGGAGCAGCCGGTGCGGCGGTCGTAGACGGCGGCGGTGAAGCGGTTGCCCGGCCAGCGGGCCCGCAGGGCGGCGTCGAACCCGGCGGTGAACGGCGTCGGCGGGCAGACCGCGGCCCGGGGCGCCGGGGCGGCCGCGCCGGGCGCGGCCCCAGTCGCGGCCGCGGCCGCGGAGGGCGGGGGCGCGGGTGCTCCGACCGCCAGGCCGGCGGCGAGCACCACGACGGCCAGGAGGGTGCGGATCACGGGCTACTCCAGGTAGGCCTGGCCCTGGCGCTCGGCCAGGGCGACGAGGTCGTCGAGGGCGACGTTCACGTCGACGAGGTGCAGGCCCCAGGAGTGCCCCAGGGTCTCGGCCACGAAACCCTGGACCGGGCGGGGGTCGTCGGGATCGGCGATCGCCACGCCGAGGTAGTCGTGCTCGGCGGTCGTCTCGCAGGTGAGGACGAGCGACTCGGGGAGGGTGACGAAGGGCGTGTCGAGGTCCTCGGTGCCCGGGAGGGCGCCGACCAGCGGGGCCTGGACCGGCGCCACCGGGTGGGCCCGCTCCTCCCCCAGCAGAGCCAGCGGGTCGGTGCAGAGGGCCCGGCCCTCCTCGTCGGCGCGGCCGAAGATCCCGCTCCCGTCGGGCGGGACGTTGGTGGGGTAGCTCGACCACGTCACCACGCAGCCGGCCTCGTCCGCGCTCGTGCAGCCGGGGACCTCCTGGAACGACCCGCCGACGACCTCGCCCTCGGGGACGGCGACCTTCCCGCCGAACAGGTGGGCGGAGACGAGCCGGTCGCGCACCTCGGGCACGGGGTCGATCTCCTCGCGGATCAGCCGGTTCAGGTGGCCGGCGCCCTGCGAGTGGCCGATCAGGACGACGCCCCGACCCTCGCTCCACTGCGAGACGTAGGTCTTCCAGGCGTCGAGGACGTCGGCGTAGGCGGTCGCCCGCTCCTCCTCGCTGGCGACGCCCAACCCGGCGAGCGGGATCTGGCGGTACACCGGGGCGAACACCCGGCACGAGCGGGCGTACTGGGCGGCCTGGGCCACCACCGTGGTCGCCTCGTTGTCCTCCGGCGTCCACTCCAGGTCGGCGTTGGGGCCGGGGTCGCTGGAGACGGTCGGGTAGATGTAGAAGCAGTCGATCGGCGGGTCGGCCGCCGGCTCCCGCTCCTCGACGGTGGTGGAGCCGTCGGCGGCGATGACGGTGACGTCGAGGTCGCGGCACTCGTCGTCGGCCAGGTCGGGGCGGCAGATCCAGTGCTCGTCGGCCTCGTAGACCTCGCTGGTGTGGCCGTCGTAGGGGTCGGCGACGGGCTCGGCCGGCGCGGTGGTGTCGGACCCCGAACCCTCGGTCGACTCGGCCGCCGGGGCCGACTCCGAGGAGCCGGTGCCGCCGGCGCCCTGGCCGTGGGCGTCGCCGCCGTCGTCGTCGTCGGAGCAGCCGGCGGCGAGGAGGGCCACGGCGGCGAGGGTGGCGAGGAGCCGCCTCATGCCGGGGCCCCGTCGAGGATGGCCCGGGTGGCCGAGCAGCCGAGCCGGGACGCCCCGGCCCCGACCATCGCCACCGCCGTGTCCCAGTCGCGGATGCCGCCCGAGGCCTTGACCCCGAGCCGGTCGCCGACGGCGGCCCGCATCCGGCCCACGGCCTCGGTGGTGGCGCCCCCGGCCGGGTGGTAGCCGGTCGACGTCTTGACGTACCCGGCGCCGGCGGCCTCGGCCGCGTGGCACGCCCGCTCGATGGCGTCGGGGGCGATCAGGTCGAGCACCGCCGACTCGATGATCACCTTGAGCAGGGCCCGGCCCTCCAACGCCCGGTGGACGGTGGCGACCCCGGCCTCGACCACCTCCCACTGGCCGGCGGCGACGGCGCCGAGGTCGATCACCATGTCGATCTCGGTGGCGCCGGCGGCCACGCAGTCCGAGGCCTCGCGGGCCTTGGCCCGGGGCGTGTGGGCCCCCGACGGGAAGCCGACGACGGCGGCGACGCCCATGGTCACGGGGATCTCCTCGGGGGGGACGGTGAGCGGGAGGCGGGACGGCGACACGCAGACGGCGGCGACGCCGAGCTCGATGCCCTCGCGCACCAGCGCCCGGACCTCCTCGGTGGTGGCCGTCGGGGCCAGGAGGGTGTGGTCGATCAGGGAGGCCACGGCGGTCCGGTCAAGCGGGGTCTCCATCGCGGCCAGACTGGCACACCGCGGCGCCGCCCGTCTGCGCCCGATCCCACCGGAGGTCCCGTGCACACCACCGTCGTCGACCACCCCCTCGCGGCCCAGGCCCTGGGCCGGCTGCGGGACGAGACCACCGACCGGGCCGCCTTCCGCCAGGCGATGGACGACCTGGCCGGGCTGCTGGTGGTCGAGGCGACGCGGTCGCTGCCGACCGTCGAGGTCGGCGTCCGCACCCCGCTGGCGCCGACGACGGTCGTGCGGGTCGACCCGCCACCGCTGACCGTGCCGGTGCTGCGGGCCGGGCTCGGGCTCCTGCCCGGCGTGCTGCGGCTGATGCCCGACGCCCCCACCGGCTTCATCGGGGTGGCCCGCGACGAGGTCACCCTCGAACCGGTGCCCTACATGGACTCGGTGCCGGCCGACCTCGGCGGGCGCCCCGTCCTCGTCCTCGACCCGATGCTGGCCACCGGGGGCTCGCTCGCCTTCGCCTGCTCGCTCCTGCGGGGCCGCAACCCCGGGCGGGTCACCGCCGTGTGCGTGCTCGCCGCCCCCGAGGGGGTCCGCCGGATCGACGCCTCGGGCCTGGTCGACGAGCTGGTGGTGGCGTCGATCGACGAGCGGCTCAACGAGGTCGCCTACATCGTCCCCGGCCTCGGTGACGCCGGCGACCGCCTCTTCGGCACCGCCTAGC
>DASTYI010000155.1:0-29627 GCA_035765045.1 Iamia sp.
CACGACGACACATCAGATCCCGACCGTGCGGGGTCAGACGAGCATTACCGTGCAACTTCACGGGTCTCCTTGAGGTGAGGGTGGCTTCAGCACCCCCGAGTCTCAAGGAGACCCGCCTGACGAACGTGGATGGGATCTACACCTAGGGCTCACCGACCTGTCACAGGGCGCGCCGGTCGCCCGTCGGACAGGGTGAGGGCCACCGCCGGCCCCCGAGCGAGGAGGCTCCCATGCGATTCGACCTGCAGACCGACGTCCCCGAGGCCTTCAAGGCCGTCTCCCGCCTGGAGGGCGTGGCCCAGCAGGCGGTGGGCGACGACACCCTGTACCTGCTGGTGAAGACCCGGGCCTCGATGCTCAACGGCTGCGCCTTCTGCGTCGACATGCACGCCGCCCACCTGGCCGAGGGGGGCGAGGACTGGCGCCGGATCGTCGCCGTGAGCACGTGGCGCGAGTCGGTCTTCTTCACCCCGGCCGAGCGGGCCGCCCTCGCCCTGACCGACGAGGTCACCCGGCTCGGCGAGCACGGCGTCACCGAGGCGGTGTGGTCCGACGCCGTCGAGCACCACGGCCGGGAGGGGGCCGCGCACCTCGTCGTCGCCATCGCCACGATCAACGTCTGGAACCGCCTGGCCGTCGCCGGGCAGAAGCCGGCCCCCGCCCTGTGAGCGGGGACCTCGACCTCGGGCACCTGCGGGGGGTGGCGGCGGGGGTGGCCTACCGGATGGTGGGCAGCCGGACCGAGGCCGAGGACCTGGCCCAGGAGGCGCTCGTCCGGGTCGCCGCGGCGGCGGACCGGGAGGAGCTGGCCAACCCCGAGGCGTTCACCACCACCGTCGCCACCCGGCTCTCGATCGACCACCTGCGCCGGGCCCGGGTCCAGCGCGAGGAGTACCTCGGGCCGTGGCTGCCCGAGCCGGTCACCGACGACCTGCTGGCCGACGGGGCCACCGCCGCCGAGGTCGCCGACACCCTGTCGTTCGCCCTGCTCTCGGTGTTGGAGGCGCTGGGCCCGGTCGAGCGGGCCGCCTTCTTGCTGCGCGACGTGTTCGGGTACGGCTACGACGAGGTCGCCGCCGTGCTCGACCGCAGCGAGCCGGCCTGCCGCCAGCTGGTGGCCCGGGCCCGCAAGCGGGTCGAGGCGGGCCGGCCCCGCCGGGCGGTGGCGGGTGACGAGCACCGCCGGGTGCTCGACCGGTTCCTCGCCGCCACCCGCCAGGGCGACGTCGAGGGCCTGGTCGCCGTCCTGGCCGAGGACGCCGTGCTGGTGTCCGACGGCGGGCGGGCCACCAAGGCGGCCCGGCGCCCGATCGGGGGCCGCGACCGCATCGCCCGCTTCCTCCAGGCCGTCGGGCCCCGGGCGATCGGCGGGCCCCGCCGGGTCGAGGTCGTCGCCATCAACGGGGAGCCCGGCTTCCTCGCCCTGGATGGCGACGCGGTCCGCCTGGCCGGCACCGTCGAGGTGGTCGACGGTGCCGTCGTCGCCGTCCGCTTCGTCCTCAACCCCGAGAAGCTGGGCTGGGTCCACGCCCCCGCCTGATCGGCTCCCGGCCCCGGCATCCTGCGGGGATGACCGTCGAGCTGCCCGCCGTCATCCACCGCTACCACGAGGCCCACGACCGTCGCGACACCGACACCGCCCTGGCCACCTTCACCCCCGACGCCCGGGTGGAGGACGACGGCCGGACCTACGTCGGCACCGACGAGGTGCGCGGTTGGCTCTCGACCGCCGCCGCCGAGTTCACCTACACCCGCACCCCGCTCGACGCCACCGACGAGGGCGACGGCCGCTGGCTGACGACCAGCCACCTGGAGGGCGACTTCCCCGGCGGCGTCGTCGACCTGCGCTACCGGTTCCGGATCGTCGACGATCGGATCGCCGAGCTCGTCATCGCCCCTTGACCCGCGGGTCAGCCGGCGTGACTAGGTTCACCGCCCATGTCCTACCCCGGTGCCTTCGTCGAGACATCCCCTGACAAGCCGGCCGTGATCATGGCCGGCAGCGGTGAGGTCCTCACCTACGCCGAGCTCGACGAGCGGGCCACCCGTCTGGCCAACCTGCTGGCCTCGCTGGGCCTCGCCCCCGGCGACCACGTCGCCTTCTGCATCGAGAACCAGATCCGCTTCCTCGAGGTGGCGTGGGGCTGCCAGTACGCCGGGCTGTACTACACGGCCGCCTCCACCCGCCTCACCCCCGGCGAGCTGAGCTACATCGTCGACGACTGCGGCGCCCGGGTCTTCATCTCCTCGCTGGCCCTCGGCGACCTGGCCCGCGAGACGATCGCCGAGACGCCGAAGGTCGAGGCCCGGCTGATGCTCGACGGCGTGGTCGACGGGTTCACGTCCTACGAGGACGCCCTCGCCTCCGCCTCCCCCGAGCCCGCCGCCGACCGGGTCGAGGGCATGGACATGCTCTACAGCTCGGGCACCACCGGCCGGCCCAAGGGCGTCCAGCTCCCGCTGCCCAACGCCCCGCTCGGCACCAAGCCCGCCCTCCAGCTCCTCGCCGAGGGGCTGCTCGGCTACGGCGAGGACATGATCTACCTGAACCCGGCGCCGCTGTACCACGCCGCCCCGCTCCGCTTCACGATGGCGGTCCACCGCGACGGTGGCACCGCCGTGGTGATGGAGCACTTCGACGCCCTCGAGGCGCTGGCGCTGATCGAGCGGTACCGCGTGACCCACAGCCAGTGGGTGCCCACCATGTTCATCCGCATGCTCAAGCTCACCGACGAGGAGCGGGCCCGCCACGACGTCAGCTCGATGCAGATGATGGTGCACGCCGCCGCCCCCTGCCCCGTCGAGGTCAAGCGCCGGATCATCGACTGGTTCGGCCCGGTCGTCCACGAGTACTACGCCGGCACCGAGGGCAACTGCTTCGTCTACTGCAACAGCGAGCAGTGGCTGGCCCACCCCGGCACCGTCGGCCAGAACCTGCTCGGCGCCCTCCACATCTGCGACGACGAGGGCAACGAGGTGCCCGTCGGCGAGCCCGGCACCATCTGGGCCGAGAGCGCGGCGCAGTTCGAGTACCACAACGACCCCGACAAGACCGCCGCCTCCCGCCACCCGAAGGGCTGGACGACGCTCGGCGACGTGGGCCGGCTCGACGAGGACGGCTTCCTCTACCTGACCGACCGCAAGGCGTACATGATCATCACCGGCGGCGTGAACGTGTACCCGCAGGAGGCCGAGAACGTCCTCGCCCTGCACCCCAAGGTCGCCGACGTCGCCGTCTTCGGCGTCCCCAACGACGACTTCGGCGAGGAGGTCAAGGCCGTCGTCCAGCCCCTCGACATGGCCGACGCCGGCCCCGAGCTCGAGCGCGAGCTGATCCAGTACTGCCGCGACCAGCTGGCCGACGTGAAGTGCCCCCGCTCGGTCGACTTCCGCGACGAGCTCCCCCGCCACCCCACCGGCAAGCTCTACAAGCGCCTCCTCAAGGACGAGTACTGGGCCGACGCCGGCCGCTCCATCTGAGCGTTCTGCCCGGTGCTTCAGCGTGACGGTGGTCATCGCGCCTAGGGTCCTCGCCGTGCGGACGGCGGTCTGACATCCATCCGGCCGACGTCCGGACACCTCGAGACCCCCCTACCGAGGAGACATCGCGATGAAGCGACCCGCCCTGGGTCGGGCCCTGCTGGGCCTGACCACCCTCGCCGTGGCCACCGTCGGCCTGACCACCGGCCCCCCGGCCTCGTCCGCCCCGACCCGGACGGGGGCGACCGAGACCTACGTCGTCCTGGCCACCGAGGGCGCCTCCGACACCGCCGTGCGCCAGGCCGTCGCCGACGCCGGCGGCCAGGTGACCGCCGTGAACGACGCCGTCGGCGTCTACACCGTCGAGGCCCCGGCCGAGGGCTTCGCCACCGACGTGGCCGCCAGCCCGGCGGTCGACGGCGCCGCCGCCAACACCTCGATCGGCCAGGCCCCGGCCGACCGCCAGCAGCGCAACGAGGAGGTCGAGACCGACGTGGTCCAGGGGGGTGGCGGCCGCGGCCCCGGCGGGAACACCCGTCCCGGCCACGGCCCGGGCCGCCAGGAGCCCCTCGCCGACCGGCAGTGGGACATGGACATGATCGACGCCCCCGCCGCCCACCGCCACGAGGAGGGCGAGGGCGTCCGGGTCGGCATCATCGACACCGGCGTCGACGGCACCCACCCCGACATCGCCCCCAACTTCAACCGGCGCCTGAGCCGCAACTTCACCACCGACATCCCCGAGGTCGACGGTCCCTGCGAGGAGGAGCCCGACGGCTCCTGCGAGGACGCCGCCGACGTCGACGAGAACGGCCACGGCACCCACGTCGCCAGCACCGTCGCCTCGCCCCGCAACGGCGTCGGCATCGCCGGCGTCGCCCCCGAGGCCGAGATCGTCAACCTCCGGGCCGGCCAGGACTCGGGCTACTTCTTCCTCGACTCGGTCGTCCAGGCGCTCACCTACGCCGGCGACAACGGGATCGACGTGGTCAACATGAGCTTCTACATCGACCCGTGGCTCTACAACTGCGCCCGAAACCCGGCCGACGCCCTCGACGACCAGCTCGAGCAGCGGACGATCGTGGCCGCCACCAACCGGGCCCTCCGCTACGCCCACGAGCGCGGCGTCACCCTCGTCGGCGCCGCCGGCAACGAGCACACCGACCTGGGCAACCCGACCGTCGACGCCACCTCGCCGGACTTCCCCGAGGGGGCGGCCTACGAGCGCCAGATCGACAACAGCTGCCTCTCGATGCCCGCCGAGGGCGACGGCACCATCGCCGTCAGCTCGGTCGGGCCGTCGAAGCTCAAGGCCGACTACTCGAACTACGGCACCGAGCAGATCGAGGTCTCGGCCCCCGGTGGCTACAGCCGCGACTTCTTCGGCACGCCGCGGTACGGCCAGCCCACCAACGCCATCCTCGCCGCCTACCCGAAGGGCCTGGCCCTGGCCGACCCCCGGGTCGACCCGGTCACCGGGGCCTCGCTGTCGCCCGCCGTGGTGGCCGAGTGCCGCACCCCGGGCGACCCGGCCTCGTGCTCCTACTACCGCTACATCCAGGGCACGTCGATGGCGGCGCCGCACGCCGCCGGGGTGGCCGCCCTGATCGTCGGCCGGCACGGCACCCGTGACCGCCGGGGCGGGCTGACCATGGACCCCCGCCGGGTCGAGCGGGTGCTGGAGGGCACCGCCACCGACACCCCGTGCCCGGCCCCGGTCTACGACTACCCCGACCAGGACGACAGCTACACGGCCGCCTGCGTCGGCACCGCCCGGTTCAACGGCTGGTACGGCGACGGCATCGTCGACGCCCTCGCCGCCGTCCGCTCCCGCCGCTAGCCCCACCCACCCCCAACCCCCGCAACTGGCGATCAGATCCGCCGGGAAACCGTCGGATCTGATCGCCAGTTCGGTAGAACGGGTTCTAGTGTCGGCGCCATGATCCTCCTCGACGCCGACGGCGGCCGGCACGAGATCGACGGCGACACGACGGCGGTCGACGGCGAGGGCCTGCGCGCCGCCACGGGCTGGGCGCTCAAGCCCGAGGGGCTGTGCCGGGGGGACGTCTGCGTGCCGCTGTTGGGGCGGGCGGTGGCCACCGACGACGGGCGGATCGACCTGGCCGGGTGGGCCGCCGCCCTCGGCCTGGCCCTGGCCGTCGACACCGACCACGGCGTCGCCGCCCTGGCCCACGGGGCCGACGCCCCCGCCGCCGGGGTGGGCGACCTCGCCCCCGACCTGGAGCTCCCCACCGTCGACGGCACGGTGGAGCGCTTCGGCGACCTGGCCGGGCGCAAGCGGGTGCTGGTGACGTGGGCGTCGTGGTGCGGGTGCCGCCACGAGCTGGCCGCCTGGCAGGCCATCCAGGACGAGCTCGGCGCCGAGGGCCTGGCCATCTGGTCGGTCGCCCTCGACGCCCGGCCCGAGGACTCCCGGCCGTGGATCGAGGCGGCGTCGCCCGACTACCCCGTCGTGGTCGACACCGCCCACGTCACCGCCGAGCGCTACGGCATCACCAACGTCCCCAGCGTGGTCTGGGTCGACGAGGACGGCGTGGTGGTCAAGCCGCCGACGATCGCCCCCGGCGACGACCAGTTCCGCGACTTCACCCGGATCGACGCCGCCACCCACCACGACGCCCTGCGCCGCTGGGTGCGCGACGGCGAGCTCCCGGCGGGCGTGGCCGAGACCCCGGCGCCCCGCTCCCCCAAGGAGCAGCAGGCCCGGGCCGAGCGCCGGCTGGCCGCCGTCCTCCACGGCGAGGGCCACGTCGAGGCGGCCGCCGCCCACCTCCGCCGGGCCGTCGAGCTGGCCCCGTGGGACTGGACGATCCGCCGCGGCGGCATCGCCCTGCGCGGCGAGGACCCCTTCCTCGGCGACGAGTTCATCGCCTTCTGGGAGGAGTGGGACGCTGCCGGCCGCCCCGGCTACACCCCGACCGCCTGAAGGTGCCTGGCACCTTCAGGCGATGCGCTCCAGGATCCTGAGGGAGCCGGTGGCGGAGCGCTCCTCGAAGCGGCCCGAGGCGAGGGCCGGGAGGTAGATCTCCTCGTACGGCGGGCGACCGCCGTCGGCCGGGTCGGGGAAGACGTCGTGGATGGCCAGCGTGCCACCGGGGGCGACGTGCGGCGTCCAACCGGCGTAGTCGGCCCGGGCCGGCTCGACCCCGTGGCCGCCGTCGATGAAGAGGAAGGCCAGCGGCGTCGACCACACGGCGGCGACCGTGGGCGACGGGCCGACGACGGCGACGACCACGTCCTCCAGCCCGGCGTCGAAGACGGTCCGCCGGAACACCGGCAGCGTGTCCATCTTCAGGGTGCGGGGGTCGACCAGGTCGGGCTCGTGGTGCTCCCAACCGGCCTGGTTCTCCTCGGAGCCCCGGTGGTGGTCGACGGCCAGCAGCGTCGTGCCGCAGGCCCGGGCGGCGGCGCCGAGCCAGATCGTCGAGCGCCCGCAGTACGACCCGACCTCGAGGAAGGGGGCGCCGGGCACGGCCGCACCGGCCGCGACGGCGGCGGCGTGGAGGGCGTCGCCCTCGTCGGCCGGCATGAACCCCCGCGCCGCCAGGGCCGCGGCCCGGAGCTCGTCCGGGAGGGTGGGCGACACGCTCAGAGCTCGGTGGCGCCCGCGGCCCGGGCGTCGACCACGGCGAGCTCCTGCTCCTCGTCCTCGTCGTAGGGCGTGTGGTGGTCGGTGCCGAACATGATCTTGTCGAGGAAGAGGTACTTCAGGACCCAGAGGATGCCGAAGCCCGAGATGCTGGCGACCATCACGGCGAAGGTGCGGAGGAAGGAGTGCGGGGTGCCGACGTGATCGCTGGCCAGCGCCACCATGGCGGTCGAGAGGCCCCAGCCGGCGACGGTGAAGACCCAGAAGGGGATGACCTCGCGGCGCATGTGAGGCCGGCCCCGCTTGCCCCAGACCCAGTACTTGTTGAGCAGGTAGGCCGGGACCGACGTCAGCATCGTGGCCGCCAGGTTCGACGCCACCGGGCCGTTCTTCAGGCCGCTGTAGATGATGGCGATCAGCACCTGCGTGATGCCGACGCAGATCAGCGACGTCGACGCGTACCGGATCATCCGCCGACCGGCCTCGGTGCGGCTGTGCTCCAAGAGGCCTTGGGGGGTCAGGATCACAAGGGAAGGAGGTTAGCGGCGGCCCGCTCGGGCCCCGAAGCCAAGGCGGCTGTGGCGGACGTCACGCCGGCGGGAGGGCGTTGGCCCGGGCCACCTCGCCCAGCCAGGTGGCGCTCGGCTTGGGCGTGCGCCCGAAGGTGGTGCGGTCGACCTCGACCAGGCCGAACCGGGGCTCGTAGCCCAGCGCCCACTCGAAGTTGTCGAGCAGGCTCCAGTACGTGTAGCCGCGCACGTCGATGCCGTCGGCGAGGCACCGCTGGACCCCCTCCAGGGCGGCCCGGACGTAGGCGATCCGCTGCTCGTCGGCCTCGGTGGCGATGCCGTTCTCGGTGACGAGGAGGGGCACCTGCCCGCCGGTGACCTCCCACGCCCGCCGCAGGCTGGCCTCCAGCGCCTGCGGCCAGTACTCGTAGCCCATCACCAGCGTCGGCACGCCCTCCTCGGGGCCGATCATCCCGCCCGGCCCGTAGCGGTAGCGCGAGTAGGCCTGGACGCCGAGGAAGTCGTCGCCGGCGACGGCCTCCAGGTAGCGGTCCTCCATCCGGGTCCGGTTGCGCTCCATCCGCCGCTGAGCCTGGTCGCGCTCCTCGTCGGTGTCGCCCACCGCGACCCAGTCGGCCATGGCCAGGGTCAGCCCGATCGGCGTGTCGCCCAGCACCGGGCGCAGCGCCTCGACCGAGCGCCGGTGGGCCACCACGAAGCGGTCGAGCACGTCGTCGGCCCGGTCCCGGTCCGTCACCCCGGGCGGGAAGGCGCCGAGCATGTAGCCCATCACGCCCACGATGTTGGGCTCGTTGATCGTGCACGCCCGGGCGATGCGGTCGGCGCCGAGGTGGGTGGCGGCCCGGGCGCAGAAGTCGGCGAAGAGGTCGACGGTCTGGTCGCTCTCCCAGCCGCCCCGGTCCGCGACCCAGCGGGGCGTCGTGAAGTGGTGGAAGGTGACGACCGGGTCGAGGCCCCGGGCGATCAGCCCGTCGCACTGGCGGGCGTAGCGGTCGAGGGCGGCGGTCGACCAGACGTCCTCCTCGGGCTGGATCCGGCTCCACTCGAGCGAGAAGCGGTACGACCCCAGGCCCAGCTCGGCGACGATGTCGGCGTCGACCTCCCAGCGGTGCCACGAGTCGCAGGCGTCGCCGCTCGGCTCCTTGCACACCGAGGCCGGGTCGTGCTCCCACCGCCACCAGTCGTTGTTCCAGCACCCGCCCTCGATCTGGTGCGAGGCGGTGGCGGTGCCCCACTGGAAGCCGGTGGGGAAGGCGAGGGCGGCGTCGGCCATGGCGGGCGACGGTACCGGAGTGGACACCGCCCTGGCGGTGGGCCGGGCGGCAGCCCCGGTCGTGGTCGATGCGGTCCCGAAGGGAGTGCCAGGATGGCGAGCGTGCAGCAGGAGGCCGTGGACGACCTGGTGGCGGTGCTCGACCTGGAGCCCATCGAGGTGAACCTGTTCCGGGGGACGAGCCCCGACGTCGCCGTGCAACGGGTCTTCGGGGGCCAGGTGGCGGGCCAGGCGCTGGTGGCCGCGGCCCGGACGGTCGACCGCGACCGCCACGTCCACTCGCTCCACGCCTACTTCCTCCGCCCCGGCGACCCGACCGTCCCGATCCTCTACGAGGTCGACCGGATCCGCGACGGCCGCTCGTTCACCACGCGCCGGGTCGTCGCCATCCAGCACGGCAAGCCGATCTTCAACCTCTCGGCGTCGTTCCACGTCACCGAGCACGGCTACGACCACGCCGAGCCGATGCCCGAGGACACCCCCGAGCCCGAGACGCTCCCCGACTTCGCCACCCGCTGGACCCCGATCATGGGCCACACCGAGGAGGGGCGGCGCTGGCTGGCCCGGCCCCGCCCGATCGACATGCGCTACGTCGACGGCTTCCCGTCGGCCCGGCGCGAGCCGCTCCCGCCCCGCAACCGGGTCTGGCTGCGGGCCGACGGCACCCTGCCGGACGACCCGGTGCTCCACACCTGCGTCGTCACCTACGCCTCGGACATGACGCTCCTCGACACCACGCTGTTCCCCCACGGGCGCTCGTTCGTCGAGAACGACGTGATGATGGCCAGCCTCGACCACGCGATGTGGTTCCACCGGCCGTTCCGGGCCGACGAGTGGCTGCTCTACGCCCAGGACACGCCGTCGGCCTCCGGCGGTCGGGGCATCGCCCGGGGCCTCTTCTTCACGGCGAGCGGCGAGCTGGTCGCCTCGGTCGTGCAGGAGGGGCTGATCCGCCCGATCGAGGACCCAGCGCCGTGACCCGGCCCGGGCGCCGGGCCGCCGCCGCCCTGGTCGCCCTGCTCGTCATGGCCGGCTGCGGGGGTGACGAGGAGCCCCGGTCGGGCGACCCGGTCGAGGGCCGCTCCCCCACCATGCCGACCCAGCCCGACGGGGCGACCACGGCCCCGCCGCCCACCGACCCCGAGGCGTCGACCCTGCCGACCGACGAGGAGGCCCCGGCCCCCGGCCCGCTGGGCGAGGTGGCGGTGACGCTCACCCCCGTCGCCCGGCTCGACGCCCCCACCAAGCTGGTCGCCCGCCCCGGCTCGGACCTGCTCTACGTCGCCGAGCAGGCGGGCCGGGTCGTCACCGTCGACCCCGAGGCCGGCGCCGACGCCGAGGCCCCGGTGGCGCTCGACCTCACCGACGTCACCCGGTCCGGCGGCGAGCAGGGCCTACTCGGGCTGGCCTTCTCCCCCGACGGGGCCACGCTCTACGTCCACCACAGCGGGTCGAGCGGCGAGACCCGCGTCGCCGCCTTCACCATGAGCGGCGACACCGTCGACCCCGCCACCCGGGTCGACCTCCTCACCGTGGCCCAGCCCTACGCCAACACAACGGCGGCGACCTGCTGGTCGACGGGGACGGCCTGCTCTGGATCGGCCTCGGCGACGGGGGCTCGGCCGACGACCCCGAGCTGCGGGCCCAGGACCCCGACGACCTGCTGGGCAAGATCCTGCGGATCGACCCGTCCCGGCGGACCGACGAGCTCCCCTACGGCATCCCCGAGGACAACCCCTTCGCCGGCGGCGGGGGCCGCCCCGAGATCGCCGTGCTCGGCGTGCGCAACCCGTGGCGGATGCGCTTCGACGCCGCCACCGGCGACCTGTGGGTGGCCGACGTCGGCCAGGACATGCTCGAGGAGATCGACCGGCTGCCGGCCGGCGCCATCCTCGGCGCCAACCTGGGCTGGAGCCGGTTCGAGGGCTCCGAGGAGATCTTCCCCGACCGCCAGCTGGCCGCCGGCACCCTGGTCGGCCCGGTTTTCGAGATGGAGCACGGCGACGGCTGGTGCTCGGTGTCGGGTGGCGTGGTCTACCGGGGCGAGGCCATCGCCGACCTGGCCGGCGCCTACCTGTTCGGCGACTTCTGCCAGCCCGGCCTGTCTGCCATCCGGCTCGACGGCGACACCGTGGGCGAGACGGCCGTGCTCGACGACGTGGTGGGGACGGTGGTCTCGATCGACACCGACGGGGCCGGTGAGGTCTACGTCCTGTCGCTCGACGGCGAGATCCTCCGCCTCGACCCCGCCTGAGGCCGCCCCGCCTCAGTCGACGGGGGTGGAGCCGACCAGGACCTCCGAGCCGGTGCGGTCGGGGCGGACCTCGATGCCGGTGCCGATCCGCTCGCGCAGACCGGGCACGTGGCTGATCACGCCGACCATGCGGCCGCCGGCCCGCAGCCGGTCGAGCTCGTCGAGGGCGAGGTGGAGGGCGTCGGCGTCGAGGGTGCCGAAGCCCTCGTCGACGAAGAGCACCCCGAGCTCGACCCCGCCGGTGCGCTCGGCCACCACGTCGGCCACCCCGAGGGCGAGGGCCAGCGAGGCCTGGAAGGTCTCGCCGCCCGACAGGGTGGTGACCTCGCGCTCCTCGCCGCTGTGGGCGTCGAGCACCCGCAGGTCGAGCCCGGCCTTGGCCCCCCGGCTCGACTCGGTGTGGACCCGGAGCGAGTAGCGCCCGGCGCTCATCACCGCCAGGCGGTCGTTGGCCCGGGCGCAGATCGTCTCGAAGTGGGCGGCGAGCACCCAGCGCTGGAGCGACACCCGATCGCCGCCCCGCCCGACGCACACCTCGGCCAGGCGGCGCCGGACCTCGTGCTCGGCGGTGGCCACGGCCAGGTGGGCGGCCTCCTCGCGGTGGGCGGCCGCCAGCTCGGCGACCTGGGCGGCGGTGGCCGACACCCGGGCGCCCGCCTCGACCAGGGCCCGGTGGGTGGCGGCGGCCTCGGTGGCGGCGAGCCGGGCCGGCTCCGGGTCCGGCCGGGCCTCGGGCAGGTCGAACCGAGCGACGTGGTCGAGGGCGGCGGCGACCCGCTGGACCTCGGACTCCCACTCCTCGACCCGGGCCCGCAGGCGGTCGCGGACGGCCGGTTCGCGGGAGGCGTCGGCGGCGGTGGCGGCGTCGGGGAAGCCGGCCTCCTCCAGGGCGGCGGCGAGCGTGTCGGCCGCGCTCTCGGCCACCGAGGTGGCCCGGGCCAGCGCCGTCCGGGCCCGGGCCAGGTCGGCGAAGGCGTCGTGGAGCCGGCCCAGGGCGGTCGAGGCCCGCTCGGCCACCTCGCGCCCGGCCCCCACGCCGAGGACGCCCTCGGCGGCGGCCGCCGCCTCGGCGACCTGCGCGGCCAGGACGGCGAGCGCCTCGCGCTCCTCGGCGGCCCGGGCGGCGTCGGCGGCGGCCAGCCGGCGGCACTCCCCGACGGCGGCCTCGGCGGTGGCCACCGCCTGGGCCAGCTCGTCGCGCACGGCGGACCGTCGGCGGGCGTCGGCCAGGGCCTCCTTGGCCGCGGCCAGGGCGGTGGTGACGGCCTCGGGCTGGCGGGCGGCGTCGCCGGCCTCGGCCCGGACGTCGGCCAGGGCGGCGCGGGCCGCCTCGACGGCGGCATCGGCCTGGGCCCGGCGGGCGGTGGCCGCCTCGGCGGCGGCCTCGGCGGCGTCGACGTCGGCCCGCGACGGGGCCCCGGGCACGGTGGGCGCCGGCGCCGGGTGCTCGGCCCCGCCGCACACCGGGCAGGCCTCGCCGGGGACCAGCTGGGCGGCCAGCTCGGCGGCCACCCCGTCGAGGTGGGCCTGGCGCCGGTCGGCGAAGGCCAGGCGGGCGTCGGCCTCGGCCTCGCGGGCCTCCAACCGGCGCTCCTCCGCCTCCAGCACGTGGTCGCCGGCGGCGGGCAGGCGGCGGGCGGCGGCCGACCACGCCGCCAGCCGCTCGACCTCGGCGGCCAGCGCCGGCACCCGGGCGGCGGCGGCCTCGGCCTCGGCCAGCTGGGCGGCGGCGTCGGCCCGGTCGCGCTCGGCCATCTCGGCCTTGGTGGTCCAGCCCTCGGCCGACTCCTCGGCCTGGTCGGCGCGGCTCCGCCCGGCGGCCAGGGCGGCCCGGCTGCCCTCGGCCCGGACGGCGGCGGCCGCCGCCGCGTCGACCTCGGTGGAGCGGCGGACGATGGCGGTGGCCGCCGCCGTGAGCCAGGCGTCGTCGATGGCGGCCAGGGCGGCGCCGTCCTGCGCCGGGCCGTGGAGGATGCCGCCGAGAGTGACCGGGCTGGCGGCCCACGCCCCCGCCGCCTCCTCCGCCGCCCCGGTCATGGTCGCCGTCGCCGCCCGCACGGCGCGGTGGGCCCGCCGGGCACCGTCGAGGGCGGGCGCCACCCGCTGGGCCCGCTCGGCGGCGGCCAGCTCGGCCCGGATGGCGTCGACCTCGGCGGCGCCGGCCCGCAGCTCGGCCTCCCAGCGCCGCAGGCCGTCGCGCTCGACCCAGCGCTCGGCCGTGGCCTGCACCCCGTCGGCCTCGGCCCGGGCGGCGGCGGCCGCCGTCTCGGCCGTGGCCGCCTCCGACCGGAGCTCGGTGGCCGCCGCCGCCAGCGCCTCGACCACGTCGTCGAGCGTGGGCTCCTCGTCCTCGTCATCCACCCCGGTGAGGGTGGCGACGTCGACCACCGACGAGACGACCTGGGCGTAGGGGGCCAGCTCGGTGGCCAGCCGACGGCGGGCGGTGGCCACGGCGTGGAGCCGGCCGGCCTGCTCGTGCTCGGCCTGGTCGATGGCCCGGGCCTCCTCGCGGGCGGCCAGGTCGAGGTGGCGGGCCACGTCCTCGAAGCGGTGGGTGCCGAAGATGTTGGCCAGCAGAGCCTCGCGCTCGGCCGAGCTGGCCCGCAGCACCTGCTCGAACCGACCCTGGGGCAGCAGGACGACCCGGCGGAACTCGTCGACGTCGAGCCCGAGCCGGGCCCGGAGGATGGCGTCGACCTCGGTGACCTTGGTGGCGACGACGTCGGCGCCGCCGGCGCTGCGCCGCTCGAGCACCGCCTTGGTGGAGGCCTGGGCGGCGCTGCCGTCGCGCCGGGTGCGCCAGCGAGGGGCCTCGCGCCGGACGGTCCACTCGTCGTCGCCGAGGCGGAAGCGGAGCTCGACCCGGGGCACCGAGCCGCGAGCGTGGTCGGAGTGGAGCCGCGACGGGGGCCGGTCGCCCGCCGTCTTGCCGTAGAGGGCGAAGCACAGGGCGTCGAGCAGGAAGCTCTTGCCCGCCCCGGTGGGCCCCCAGATGAGGAACAGCCCCTCGTCGCCGAGCACCTCGAAGTCGACCACCTGGTGGGTGGCGAAGGGCCCGAAGGCCTCGACCTCGAGGCGGACCGGCCTCATGCCGCCCCCCAGGCGGACCCGTCGTCGTCGGTGGCGACGGGGGCGAGGGTGGGCACCGGCTCGGGCCCGGCGGCGGCCGCGGCGGCGAAGGCGTCCTCGAGCAGGGCCCGCTCGGCCGGCTCGACCGGGCGGCCCAGCCGCTCGGCCAGGAAGGCGGTGGCCAGGTCGAGGTCGGTGACCGGGGTGGCTCGCCGGCGGGGGTCGGCGGCCGGGACCACGGCGGCGGGGCGCACGTGCTCGAGCACCACGGCGTGGGGGAAGCGGTCGCGCAGCCGGGCCATGGCGTGGCGGGGCAGGACCTCGTCGCGCAGCCGGGCCCGCACCCAGGACCGCTCGGCGGCGGCGTGGGCCGGGTCGGCCAGCAGGGCGTCGAGCCGGCCCTCGATGGTGGCGACCGGGCGCTCGCAGCCGAGGGGGACGACCTCGACCTCGACCGACCCGTCGGGGGCGAGCTCGACCACCCGGACCGACGACGGCGTCGTCTCCGAGAAGGAGTAGGGCAGCAGCGAGCCCGAGTAGGCCGCCCGGGGGCCGACCTCCTGCGGCCGGTGGAGGTGGCCGAGGGCGGTGTAGGTGAAGCCGTCGAAGACCGAGGTGGGGACCCGGTCGACCTCGCCCACGCTCAGCTCGCGCTCGCTGTCGGAGGGGGCGGCGCCGGCGACGAAGGCGTGGGCGACCACGACCGAGCGCACCGGGCCCCGGGCCTCGACATCGGCCCGGGCCGCCTCGACCGCCCGGGCCAGGACCTCGTGCTGGGTGGCGCGGCGGGGGCGGCCCCCGGCCCGGGGCACGAGCGGGGCGGCCAGCGGCTCCTGGTAGGGCACGGGGTGGACGACGAGGTCGGGCCCGCCGTCGGTGGCGGGGACGACGACCGGGGCCTCGGCGTCGAACCGGCCCCGGAGGGTGACGCCCCCGGCCCGCAGCAGCGGGTCGAGCGCGCCGACGCGGTTGGGCGAGTCGTGGTTGCCGGTGATGGCGACGACCTGGGCGCCGCCGGCCCGCACCTCCTGGAGGACGTCGGCCAGCAGGTCGACGGCGTCGGCCGGGGGGATGGCCCGGTCGTAGAGGTCGCCGGCGACGACGACCACGTCGACGGCGTGCTCGCGGGCGATGGCGGCCACCCGGGCGAGGGCGCGCTCCTGCTCGGCCAGCAGGGCGGCGCCGTGGAAGAGGCGGCCGAGGTGCCAGTCGGAGGTGTGCAGGACCCGCATGGGAACGAGAGTACGGAGGGGGTGTGACAGCGAAGGGGATGGTGGCCCCGCACCTCGGCGGCGGGACGGAGCAGGGGCAGCGGACCGTCATCGGCGAGCGGGTGCCGGGCCTCCGGGAGCCGAGGGCGTCGCGCTGAGGAGGTAGCCCTGGCGGCGGACGATCCGCAGGCCGGTGACACCGAGGGCGAGGGCACCGGACACCTCGGCGAGCACCGCCACCCAGGTGAGGGTGTCGACGTCGCCACCGGGGAGCGGGTCGCTCAACCGCCCCCAGTCGGGGAGGAGGTGGGTGGCCGAGACCCCGACGGCGATGGCCAGGCCGCCCGCCGCGGCGGCGAAGGGGGCGAGCGGGTGCCGGGTGGCCACCAGGGTCAGGATCACCGCCGAGGCCATGGCGACGACCAGGCCGCCGGTGTTGACCTCGTCGGTGATGGCGTCGAGGCCCCGGCGCACGTGGTCGGCGTTGTGGACGGCGAACCCGGCGGCGAAGGCCAGGGCGGCGATGCGGAGCGGGCGGTGGTCGACCATGGCGGGTCTCCTCGACTCGACTAGATAGATCGCTCTAGCGAGGATCCTAGGTAGCATCGAGCCCCATGGCCAGCCCGAGCACCCGCGACCGGATCGTCGACGCCGGCGCCGCCCTCTTCCTCCACCAGGGCTACGTGGGCACGGGGATGAAGCAGATCGTCGCCGCCTCCGGCGCCCCCTTCGGCTCGGTGTACCACCACTTCCCCGGGGGCAAGGAGGAGCTGGGCGTGGCCGCCGTCCGCCACGCCGGGGCCGGCTACGCCGCCCTGGTCGGGGCCACCCTCGACGAGCACGACGACATCGTCGAGGCCGTCGCCGCCGCCTTCGCCGGGGCCGCCGAGCACCTGCGGGCCAGCGGGTGGGCCGACGCCTGCCCGATCGCCACCGTCGCCCTCGAGGTGGCCGGCACCAGCGAGCCGCTCCGCCAGGCCTGTGCCGACGTCTTCGAGTCGTGGTTCGTGGGCCTGGCCGCCCACTTCGAGGCCGCCGGCATCGCCCCCGACCGGGCCCGGCCCCTCGCCCAGGTCGTCCTCTCGCTGCTCGAAGGTGGGTTCCTCTTCGGCCGCACGGCCCGCAGCACCGAGGCCCTGGACGCCGCCGGCCCCGCCGCCGCGGCCGCCGTCCGCGCCGCCCTGGCCTCCTAGGAGGCCGAGAGGCGCGTCAGCAGGGTGCGGGTGACCTGCTCGACGGTGGGGTCGGTGCCGGCCAGGCCGTGGGCCCAGTCGGTGCTGCCCGAGGTGACGACGACGCCCCCGGCCGGCGAGGTGTAGGTGCCGAGCACGGCGTGGCCGTGCGCCACCCGCAGCACGTCCTCGGGGGTGCGCCCGCCCCCGGCGATGCGGGCGGCGATGAACTCGACCTCGGAGGGCTCGTCGGGGTGCGGCGGACGGGTGGCGGTGGTCCGGGTGAAGTGGGGCGCGGGGGCGGTGCCGAGGATGGTGAAGCCCTCGGGCGTGCCGTCCTCGTGGGTGGGGTGGGGCAGGCCGTCGACGTAGGTGAAGGCGCAGCCGTCGCACTCGTAGCCGACGACGGTGCCCTCGGCCCCGAGCAGGTCGCCGTAGCCGAGGCCGGTCCCCTCGAAGAGCCAGTGGTCGGGGCGGTGGACGGTGTAGGCGCCGGCGCCACGGGTGGCCCGCTTGCCGATCCGGTGGTAGCCGCCGCGGGCGAAGCTCACTCCGGTCATGGCGTTCTCGGGCCGGCCGATCTCGCGGTCCGACCACATGCTGGTGAGCTCGCCGATCCGGTCGGTGCCGTAGACCGGGTCGGACTTGAAGCGACCCTTGTACCCGACCATCGTCGCCGCCGGCCCCTCGGGCGTCGGGTCCTCGAACCGGACCTGCCAGAACGACGTGTTGCCGGAGAGGAAGGCGGCGTTGCCCCCGGCGGCGATGTGGCCCTCGACGGTGTCGCGCATCCCGGCCGACCAGTACTCGTCGTGGCCGACCGAGAGGTACAGCGGGTAGGCGCCCGGGGCCAGCAGGCCGGGGTGGTCCTCCAGGTCGACGTTGGTGACCACGTCGACGGCGTAGCCCTCCCGCTCGGCCCAGTGCAGGAAGGGCAGCTCCCAGTCGGGCCAGCCGGCCGACCCGGCGTAGGGCGAGAGGTGGTGGGTCGCGAGGTAGCCCCGGTGGGCGTTCATCTCGGGGTCGGCGGGGCCGACCGAGGTGACCCGGCGGCCGACGCCGGGCGGCTTGTGGAGGTAGCCCCGGGCCATCGGCCGCTGGAGCGAGACGTGGGTGCCGCCGGTGTAGAGGTTCCGGCCGCCGGTGTCGTTGTAGGCGTGCCAGGTGTTGGTCGACAGGGCGAGGAGGATCGGGGCGGTCGGGGCCCCGGTCGGGGGGCGGACCACGAAGAAGGCGTGGCTGCGGCGGCGCTTCCCGTCGACGTCGATCTCCAGGACGACCTCGTAGTAGCCGCTCCGCCAGGCCGGGTCGACGTCGAGCACGACCGCGGCCGGCCAGCCACAGCCCTCGCGGTCGGCGCCCTGGGGCATCGGGTGGTCGTCGACCGGGACGTCGGCCAGGGTGCGGACCACCTCGCGCCGGCCGCCCACCCGGGCGACCTCGACGCCGACCGGCCGGCCGCCGGACGAGGACAGGTGCAGCCCGACGGTGCCGCCGCCCGTCACGCTCTGGGGCCAGCAGTACCCGGACACCGTGTGATAGGCCACACCCGAACGCTACATGTGGGTTGGTGCTGGCCCGGCGCCAGGCCAGCACCTTCCCCATGTCGGGCAGGAAGCGGGATCCTGCCCGACGTCAGCATACGCCATTTGTCAAGTCGACGGAGCGTCAGGTACGTCGGAGACGTGTTTGACATTTCTGACACTCTCTGCGACCCTCCAACTGCTCTTCGTGAGCAGCACGACGGTGGATACGGCTCCCGGGAGGGGACGACGGTGGACGAGGTGGACGAGACGCGCCCCGACGAGGCGCGGCGGCGCTTCGACGTGCGGGCCGAGGCCGAGCGGCGACCCCCCGACCCGTCCCCTCGGACCACGAGGTTCCGGCCGACCCCCCGCCGGGAGGGCCGCCCTGTGGGAGGGTGACCCGATGGGGACCACCGAGGCGATCGTCGCCTTCCTCGACGACATCGGCATCCCCGTCCGCACCGGCCCGATCACCGGGCCCACCGCCGTCCCCGGCATCACCATCGCCGACGGCGGCCTGCTCCGGGACCCGGACGTCGCCAGCCACGACGGCGACCTGCTCCACGAGGCCGGCCACCTCGCCCTGCTCCCGCCGGCCGAACGGGCCACCGCCACCGGCGTGCTCCCGGCCGAGGCCGGTGCCCTCGAGCTGGGGGCCATCTGCTGGTCGGTCGCCGCCGCCCACCACCTCGGCCTCGACCTCGCCTGCGTCTTCCACGCCGACGGCTACCGCGGCGACAGCGCCTGGTTCATCGAGACCTACGGCTCCGGCGCCGCCCCCGGCCTCCCCCTGCTCGAGTGGACCGGCCTGGCCTGGGCCCCCGGCACCGAACCCCCCGGCGAGTCCCCCTTCCCCGCCATGCGCCGCTGGCTGCGCGCCTGACCGGGCGGCACCGTGCGCCAGGATGCGCGGACCGCCGGATGCGGGCGCTCGCCGACGTCCAGACGGTACGGTCTCGCACCACCGGCACCCGGGGCGTGGCCTGACCTGCCGCTCGCTGCTCGGGATCGCCCGGCGCCACGTCGAAGCGGGAACCCTTCGGGGCCCCGCGGGCAATAGCCCTTGGGATGTGTGTGCTCCGGGAGGGGAAGGGCCGGCGTGGCTGTCGATGACGACAACGGAGACGGTGCGGACACCGGCTTCGGCGCGGTCTACGTCGAGCACGTCGATGCCATCTACGGGTTCCTCGCCCGTCGCGTCGGGGCCGAGCTGGCCGAGGACCTGACGGCGCAGACGTTCCTCGAGGCGCTCGCCCGCCCCGATCGCTACGACCCCGAGCGTGGCCCCATCGGCCCCTGGCTCTACGGCATCGCCGTGAACCTCCTGCGCCGCCACTACCGCCAGGAGGAGCGCGGCCTGCGCGCCATCGCCGCCTACGCCGGCCGTCCGTCGGTGGCCGCCGAGGACGACGAGGAGCGGAGCGACAACCGTCTCGTCGCCGAAGGACGATGGCCGAAGATCGCCGGTGCGCTGCTCGACATGGGTCCGGGCGAGCGCGACGTGCTGCTGCTCTACGCCTGGGCGGACCTGACCTACCGCGGGGTCGCCGGTGTCCTCGACGTCCCGGTCGGCACCGTCCGGTCGCGCCTCAGCCGGGCCCGAGGACGTCTGATCGCGGCCCTGACCGATCCCCCGTCCGGCGACCAGAGCGGCCGCCGACGGTGAAGGGGCGCGACGACCGCATCTTCGCCCTCCTGCGGGCCTTCCGGGCGGACGAGGCCCGCATCGACGACGCCATCCGGTCCCGCATCTGGGCCGACATCGTCGAACACGACCCCGAAGCCGCGCTCTGGCTCGACACCCTCGACCGGGGTGCCCGCGTCGGCCACCTCCGCCGCCGGGCGGCGCGGCCGGCGCGGATCATGGCGGTGGCCGCGGTCCTCGTCCTGCTCGCCGTCGTCCAGCTGGCCCTCCACTCGACGGGCCCGAGCGAGCAGCCGTTCGTCTCCGCCGGGCCGTCGACCACCGTCCCCATCCCCCGTGACCTCGACGACCTCGCCGACCGGGTGACCCTCATGCTCCCCGAGGTCCTCGGGGAGACCGAGGACACCCGGTACACCTACCTGCGCGGCGTCCACACCGGCCAGGCCGACCCCACCAGAGCGGTGCAGACCTTCGTCGAGCAACGGTGGGTCGCAGCCGACGGCAGCGGGCGAGAGCTGATCGACAACGAGAGCACCGGCCGAGCCCCTGACGAGCACCGGCGCGGCCCCGGCTTCTTCAACTTCGGGCCCCTCACGCCCTCGGCCATCGTCTCGCTGCCCGACGACGGACAGGTCGTCCTGGACAGCATCAGCCGCGACCCCGATCCGGTCGCCGGCGACGGCGAGACGGCGCTGGCGCTCGTCGAGCTCCTCACCTACGCCGGCTTCCCGGGGCCGGCGCGAGCCGGTGCGCTCCGGGCCCTCGACCGACTCGGCTTCGAGCCTGCACCCGGTCCCGATCCGGCGCCTACGCTGTGGCGCGTGGAGGGACCAGGCCCGGATGGGTTGAGGGTGCAGGTCGACTTCGACCTGCACACCGGTGAGGTCGCTGCCTGGACGCGCCTGACGCCGGGCGGCGGCTTCATCCGGTTGACGAACATCGAGACCGATCTCCGACCGGATTCCCAGGGCCCCTAGGCGACCCCCGGCGCCAACGGACCCGGCGGCTCCTCCACTCCCCATCGTCACAGCACACCAGGAGCACCCATGACCGCCCGTCCCCACCCGGGGTTGACGCTCGCCGTCGCGGCCGCCCTCGCCGGCGCCACCCCGCTGACCGCCCCCGCCTCCGCCGACGAGCCGCTCGTCGAGCACTGCTACACCACCGCCCTCACCGACGAGCAGGTCGCCGACGGCGAGGTGTCGGAGGTCGACTGCTACTGGGCCTCGCCCGACGATCCCCCGATGCAGAGGCGGGGCGGCGGCATCACCTACGCCGTCGTCTACGACACCACCCAGTACGGGAGCTTCCTGTTCGTCAACAGCCCGGCCGGGGCCACTACCTGCACGGGCGGCTCGACCGTGTTCTCGGCGGGGCACCCCTGGGACAACCGGATCAGCAGCACCGAGCTGTGGGCCTGCGGCGCGGCCAAGCACCACCAGTGGTCCAACTTCACGGGCAACAACCAGCTGGTCCTCGGTGCCGGCTACACCCCCATGAACAGCACCATGAACAACGCCACCTCGTCGATCACCTACGCCCCGTAGACGTCGCCCGCGGGCCGGCCCCACGGGCCGGCCCGCTCGGCCACCCGGGACCTCGGCGCACCGGCCGTTGTACGGTGAGGCCCCCCAGCTCGTCGACCGAGGTGAGGCATGGCCTGCCGCTCGCTGCTCTGGATCGCCGCCGTGGTGGCCGTCGGCGCAGCGGTGGCGGACCCCTCGCTCGCCGGCGTCGAGCCCGACGCCGGGTGGACCGTCACCGTCGACGAACCGACCGCCGAGGCCGTGGTCGACTCCAAGCACCTGGTGATCCGGGGCACGGCGACCAACGAGGCCGGCGTCGACGGCGTGACCGTGACGGCCTCGCCCGAGGGCCTGCCCCCGGCGTGCGGCCCGGCGACCGGCCCCGCCACGGTGGAGGACGACCGGTACGTGGTCGAGCTGGACGTGGGCTGCAACGGGCCGTACCGGATCGAGGTCGACGCCGAGGGCCCGGCGGGGTCCGCGACGGCCGAGCCACGCCTCGTCGGCGTCGCCGAACGCCCCCCGCAGCCCGGCCTCCCCGTCGTGGACGTGACCCCGGAGGGCGGCCTCCGACCGACCTGGGACGCCGAGGACGCCCCCGACGCCACCGGCTCGATCCTCCTGGTCGACGACCGCCAGGTCACCTTCGCCCAGGGCATCGGCGAGGCCACCCTGCCGCCGACGGACCGCCGGGCCGCAATCGCCGTGCGGACGGTGCGCTGGGGCGCCGGCGGCCCGGGCACCGCCATCGCCTCGCCCGAATCCGGCTGGGTCGTCATCGCCGAGGTCACCCCGACCGTCCCCACCGACCTCGCCGTCCCGTCGGAGCCGCCGGACGACCCCGCGCCGCCGCCCGAAGCGGCGCGGATCCCACCACCCCCCGAGCCCAGCGCCACGACCAGCCCGCCGCCGCCGACCACCACGACGACCGTCCCCGTCGTCCCGCCGACGCCCGTGGCGACCTCCGCGGTCGTCGCCCGCGACGCCGCACCCCGCTCCGGGGACCGAGCCGGCGCGGCCACCGCCCCCGTCGGCGGGGTGGTCCGCACCACCGACGACCGGTCGTCGGGTCTCGCCGCGCCGCTCGCCGTCCGCATCGCCCTGGCGCTGGCCGCCGTCCCGGTCCTCGTCTGGCTCCGCCACCGGGCGCTCCCTCCCGGCACCGCGGCGCGTCAACCCTCGTAGCGGTAGATGTTGGTCTCGCGGGGGGCGAAGCCGAGGCGCTGGTAGAGGCGGTTGGCGACCTCGCGGCTGGGGCGGCTGGTGAGGTCGACGGTGCGGCAGCCGAGCTCGGCGGCGAGGTCGAGGGCGAAGCGGTTGAGGGAGGTGCCGACGCCCTTGCCGCCGGCCTCGGAGTCGACCACGACGTCCTCGATCCAGGCCCGCAGGCCGGTGGGGATGCGGAACACGACGAGGGTCAGCGAGCCGACGACGACCCCGGCCTCCTCGGCCACGAGCAGGTGGGTGGCGGGGGCGGCGATGATCTCGGCCAGCACGGCGGCCTCGGGCGGGGGGGCCGAGCGGGAGAGCTGGGGGATCAGCCGGGCGAAGGCGTCGACCAGGGCGGGGGCCTCGGCCTCGTCGGTGACCTCACGGACGCGCACATCGTCAGCCATGCGCCGGACGGTACCGCAGCCCCGCCGTCCGCCACGGACGGTGGTGCGGGTCACACAGGCTTCAGGCGCTCGACTCGGACCTGCAAACCGGCCGACGACCGCTGGCAACACTCCGGGCGTACGGTCGACCCATGGCCCGGTTCGCCCTCCCCCACGTCCTGGCCGACCTGTCCTACCGGATCGGGCACGACGACGCGGTGCGCAACGCCCGCGTCGAGCTCGACCTGGCCGAGCAGCGCATCGACGCCGCCGAGGACCTGATCCGACGGGTCGAGGCCCACGCCCGATCGGCACCCCGGGCCGCCGCCGCAGCCGCGGCCTGAGCGGGCCGCCGAGCACTCCGGCCCTGCCGTCGCCTTCCCCCTGGACGGCGGCGGGGCCGGACCATCACCGTCCCGGGGCCGTCCGCGGCCAGGGCTGGGCCTGCTCCAGCACCCGGGCCAGCCGGAGGCAGAGATCGTCGCGGTGGAGCCCGCAGGTGATCATCAGCCCGATCGGCAGGCCGGCGGCCGACAGCCCGGCGGGGACCGAGGTCGACGGGTTCCAGCACAGGTTGGCGACCATGGTGAACGGCGTGGCCATCGCCGGGTGGACCCGCTGGCCGGCGATCTCGGCCGGCGGCGGGCCCTCGGCCACGAAGGCGGGGATGGCGGTCGTGGGGGTGAGGAGGACGTCGACCTCGGCGAAGAGCTCGCCGACCTCCCGTTCGAGCACCGCCCGGCGCCGGGCCGGGGCGACCAGCGAGCGCACCGGGGCCCGCTCGGTCTGCTCCAGGCTCCAGCGCGAGAACGGCGTGAGGTCGTCGGCGACCGCCGGCCACATCCCCTCCTCCAGGGCCAGCCACATGTCGATCGAGCCGCCCTCGAGCCAGGTGGTCACCGGGTCGGTGAGCCGCACCGGGGCATCGTCGAGGTCGAGCCCGGCGGCGTCGGCCAGCACCGACGCGGCGGCGCCGGCGACCCGGGCGACCTCGGGGTCGACGACGGCGTAGCCGAGGTCGGGCGACCAGCGGGCCCGGAGCCCGGCGGTGGCCAGGGTCTCGATCACCGCCTCGTAGGAGAGGCCGGGCGCCGGCAGCGACGTGCGGTCGCGGGGGTCGGGGCCGGAGGCGACGTCGAGGTGGCGGGCGGCGTCGGCCACCGTGGTGGTGAGCGCCCCGACCACGGCGGTCATCGAGTCGAGCGGGCCCGGGTCGGGGATCCGCCCGAAGCTGGGCTTGTGCCCGACCAGGCCGCTGAAGCCGGCCGGGCTGCGGGTCGACCCGCCCCCGTCGCTCGCCGTGGCCAGCGGCACCAGCCCGCCGGCGACCGCCGCCGCCGACCCGCCCGAGGAGCCCCCGGGCGTGCGGTCGACGGCCCACGGGTTGCGGGCCACGCCCCAGGCCCGGGTTCGGGTCCAGCTGAGGGTGCCGAACTCGGGGGCGGCCGTCTTGCCGATGGGGACGGCGCCGGCGGCCCGCAGCCGGGCCACGTGGATGGAGTCGGCCTCGACCGGGCCCCGGCCCTGGTAGAGCAGCGAGCCGTGGCTGGTGGGCAGCCCGGCGCAGTCCTCCAGGTCCTTGACCCCGATGGGGACGCCGGCCAGCGGGCCGGGATCGTCGCCCCGGGCCACGGCGGCGTCGACGGCGGCCGCGGTGGCGCGGGCCCCCTCGGGGTCGAGGACGACGAAGGCGCCGAGCTCGGCGTCGGCGGTCGCCGCGGCCAGGGCCCGCTCGACCAGGGCGGTCGCCGTGGTGGTGCCGGCCCGGACCTGGTCGGCCAGGACGGTGACCGGCGGCCAGGCCCCGTCGGTCACGCCCGCTTCCTCGCCCGCTTGGCCTTGGCCGGGGCCGGGGCCGGGGTGAAGACCGCCTCGAGCTCGGCGAAGGCGGCCTCGACCCCCTCGGCCAGGACGTGGAGGTCGGGCACGGCGCTGCGATCGCCCGACAGTCCGAAGGCCAGCTTCCCGTCGTAGGAGATGACGGCGATGATCATCGCCATCCCGTCGACCACGCAGACGTAGGGGAAGGCCTCCAGCATCTTGGCGCCGAGGCAGTAGAGCGGGATCTGCGGACCCGGGATGTTGGTGATGACGGTGTTGAGCGGCATCGCCCGGACCGCCAGGCGCGAGGCCAGGCCGAGCAGGGTGGGCGGGGCGTAGCCGGTCAGCTCCATCAGGGCGTCGGCCCCGACGGCCTGGCCCATGTCCTTGCGGCTGGCCATGTGGGCGTGGACGAAGCGGAGCCGCTCGACCGGGTCGGGGTCGCCGACGGGGAGGTCGGCGGTCATCATCGACACCCGGTTGCCCAGCGCCATCTGCTCGGAGACGTCGCGCACCGAGACCGGCACCATCGCCCGGTAGACGAGGCCCTCGGGGACGTCGTCGCCCCGGTCGAGCAGGTAGGTGCGCATCGCCCCCGTGCAGGCGGTGAGGACGACGTCGTTGAGCGTGGTGCGGGCCAGGTCGGCGCCCCGGTCGGCCGCCGCCCGGCGCAACGCCTTGGCCCGCTCCAGGTCGATCCGGGCCGGCTCGAAGCGGCGGTGGGGCGTGACCGGCACGTTCCACGGGGCGCTCGGGGCCCGCTGGGCCAGGTCGACGACGGTGCGGGCCACCTGGGTGACCCGCTCGGCGACCTGCTGCGGGCCCCGCACGATGGCGCGGGCCGAGCGGACCAGCTCGGCCGGCTCGACGGCCCGCTCGACCAGGCTGTCGACCAGCAGGGTCGAGGCCTCGGGCGGGGGCTCGGGCGTCCACGGCTCGGGGTCGGCGTCGGCGACGTCGGGTTCCAGGTCGAGCAGGACGGTGGCCACGTCGATCCCCGAGATGCCGTCGATCAGGGCGTGGTGGGTCTTCTGGATGAGGGCGATGCGGTCGTCGTCGACCCCCTCGACGAACCAGATCTCCCACAGCGGCCGGCGGCGGTCGAGCAGCTGGGCCTGGAGCCGGTCCATCAGCAGCTTCAGCTGGGCCTCGCTCCCGGGCGGCGGGATGGCGGTGAGGCGGACGTGGTAGGCGAGGTCGAAGTCGGTGTCGTCGACCCAGATCGGCCGGCCCTGGTCGAACGGCACCGACATGATCCGCTTGCGGAACCGGGGCACGAGGTGGAGGCGGGACTCGATGCGTCGCCGCACCCGGGCCAGGTCGAAGCGCCCGTCGGCGTCGAGCAACGGCCCCCGCTCGAAGTAGGCCAGGGCGCCGACGTGGAGCGGCTGGTGGTCGTCCTCGATGTGGAGGAACACCGAGTCCTGAGGCGAGAGGCGGTCGTACGGCACCGCGGGAAACTACTAAGGACTCAGGCCGCCAGGACCGGGTCGGTCCGGACCTCTCCTCGGCAGGGCCTCGGAGAGCAGGGCACCGTGCCTCCGGGTCGCCTCGCCTGGCGGCTCGGCTCCGTGCAGGTCCGCCGGGTCCGGCGGGCCAGGCCGTAGCCTGCCGGCCATGCCCGCACCCGTCGCGACGTGCATCTGGCGCCTGCGGCCGGAGGTGCTGGCGGCGCTCCACCAGCGCTTCGGCGCCCCAGCGGACACCTACGGCAACGGCAGCCAGACCTGGCTCCGCAGCGACGGCCCCGACGGCACGCCGGTCGAGTGGCGCCTGCACCCGCGCGCCGACTTCGTCCGCCCCACCGACCTGGCCATCGACCAGCTCTTCACCCTCCTCGCCGGGGCCGTGGCCCGGGGCGAGGAGCCCCGGCTCGACCCCGCCGTGGTGTGGACCGGGCTGGAGGCGGCGTGGGCCTTCGACGAGGAGCTCCCGGCCGACCAGCTGGCCGGCTGCACCGCCGCCGCCCTCGGGGTCGACGCCGATGCCGTCGGGGTGGTCGACCGCGCCGCCCTCGGGGTCGAGTGGGAGCGCTCGGGGGGCCGGCTCGACGTGATCGGCCACCTGCTCGACGCCCTCGACCCGACGGGCTGACCGCCGCCCGGGCCGGGCTCAGGCCTCGGGCGACCGCCAGGGCTGGTCGCGGGGCGGGTCGAACCAGGTCGGGGCGACCTCGCCGGCGATGGCGGCGAAGGCCAGCGCCCCCCAGCGGTCGACCCCGGCCAGCGGGGACGGCAGCTCGTCGGGCCCGAACCAGCCGACGTCGGCGCACTCCAGCGGGTGGGCCTGGAGCGACCCGCCGGTGGCCCGGCAGAGGAAGACCAGCGAGTACAGCGGGATCCGGCTGAAGCCCTGGCGCATCCCGTCGAACACGGCGATCAGCCGGTCGACCTCGCACTCGATCCCGGTCTCCTCGTGGACCTCCTTGCGGACGACCTCCGAGGGCGAGTAGCCGACGTCGGCCCACCCCGTCGGGTACAGCCAGATGCCCGAGTCGGCCCGCTGGACCAGCAGGATCCGGCCCTCCTCGTCGCCGACCACGGCGCCGACGGCGATCTTGGGGGTGACGTAGCCGGGCACGCCCGAGCCCACGCTCCGCATCCACTCGACGACCAGCTGGGCCGGGTCGAACGGGTGGCCGGCGGCGTGGCGGATGTCGGCCGCCACCGCCAGCACCTCCTCGAACCGCTCGCGCTCGTAGGTGTTGTCGCTGAACCCGAGGCCGGTGCGGGCGATGCCGGCCAGCGCCTCGCTCCACCGGAGGAGGTCCGCTTCGCTCGGGGGGTGCCGGTCCACCGCGGCAACCTACAGGGCGCTACTCGCTGTCGAGGGCGTGGAGCAGGGCCCGGGTGATCTCGGCCCGGTGGCGCTCGTCGGTGACCTTCTGCCCGTCGGGTCCCCGGACGTAGAAGGCGTCGACCACCCGGTCGCCGAGGGTCTGGACCTTGGCCGAGCGGACGTCGAGGTCCATCTCGCCGAGGGCCCGGCAGATCCGCTCGAGCAGGCCGAGGGCGTCGGTGGCGTGGACCTCGACCACGGTGGCGTGGCGCGACGCCTCGTCGTCGAAGCGGACCTCGGGCGGGGCCTGGTGGGCGCTGCGGATGCGGTTGCGGGGGCGGTGGGTCCGGGCCCGCTCCGCCAGCCGGGCCCGCAGCGCCAGCCGGCCGGCCAGCACGTCGGTGACCGAGGCCTCGACCCGGGCCCACGGGACGGCGTCGTCGGTCGGCGGCTCGACGGTGATGCGCTCCAGCGCCCAGCCCTCGTCGGAGGACACGGCGTCGACGGCCAGCACCCCGAGGTCGTGGAGGGCGAGGGCCCCGGCCACCCGGCGGAGCAGCCCGGGGCGGTCGGGGGCGACGACGGTGAGCACGTCGCCCTCGCCCCGGACGACCTGGCGCCCGGCGGCCAGCAGCTCGCGGTGCTCGGCGCTCGGGAAGGGCGGGGTGGCCGGGCCCGAGGCCTCGCCGCCGAGGGCGACGGCGGTCCGCTCGACCAGCGTGGCGACCAGGCCCGCCTTCCAGGTGCCCCACGCCGCCGAGCCGGTCGCCCGGGAGTCGGCGACGGTGAGCCCGTGCAGCAGGCGCAGGGTGCGGAGCGACCCGACCCGCTCGGCCACGCCCTCGATGGTGGCCGGGTCGTCGAGGTCGCGCCGGGTGGCGACGTCGGGCAGCAGCAGGTGGTGCCGCACCATGTCGACGAGGGTGGCGGTGTCGGCCGCACCCAGGCCCATCTGCGGCCCGAGGGCGGCGACCAGCTCCATCCCGACCTCGGTGTGGTCGCCGGGGCGGCCCTTGCCGATGTCGTGGAGGAGGCCGCCGAGCACCAGGAGGTCGGGCCGGTCGACGGTGTCGGCCATGTCGACGGTGCCGGCCGCCGTCTCCAGCAGGTGCCGATCGACGGTGAAGCGGTGGTAGGCGTTGCGCTGGGGCCGGTTGCGGACCGGCGCCCAGATCGGCAGCAGGCGGAGCCAGACGCCGAGCTGGTCGAGCGCCTCGATCTGGGCGATGGCCGGCGGGCCGGCCGACAGCAGGTCGACCAGCGCCTCGCGGGCCCCGGCGGGCCAGGGGTCGCCGAACGGGGCCGTCTCGGCGGCCAGCCGTTCGAGCGAGCCCCGGTCGATCCGGGTGCCGAGCCGGGCCGCGGCCGCCGCCGCCCGCAGGGCGATCGCCGGGTCGGTGGCCGGATCGGCCGCCGTGGTGAGGTGGACCTCGCGGTCGCGCAGCTCCAGCCCGGGGCCGATCTCGCGGGGCCGGCCGCCCATCGACCAGCTGGGCCCGGCGAGCATCGCCCGCACCCGGTGCCACGTCTCGTCGGAGCGCCAGGCGACGGTGCGGGCCCGGGTGGCCACGAGGGCCATCAGCCCGTCGGCGCCGCCGTCGATGCCGAGGGCCTCGGCCACCGCGTCCTGCTGATCGAGGGTGAGGACGTCGCTGGCCCGGCCGCTGGCCCGGTGGAGCTCGGCCCGCACCGCCAGCAGGTCGGCCTCGGCCGCGTCGAGCTCGGCCTGGTCGTCGTCGAGCAGCACCTGCCGGGCCCGCTGGGCCCAGCGCACGCCGTGGATGTCCCGCAGCCCGCCCCGGGCCAGCTTGAGGTCCGGCTCGAGGAGGAAGGCGACCTCGTCGGCCTTGGCGTGGCGATCGGCGACCGAGTCGGCCAGGCGGGCCAGCCACCGCTTGCCCCGCTTCTCCCACTGCGCCGCCGCCTCCCGGGTCAGGGCGTCGGCCAGGAGGGGGTCGCCGGCCAGGAGGCGGACGTCGAGCAGGGCGGTGGCGGTGTCGAGGTCGTCGCCGGCGAGCGACAGCGCGTCCTTGGGCGTCCGGACGGCGTGGCCGAGCTTCACCCCCGCGTCCCAGACCGGGTACCAGACGCGGTCGGCGACCTCTCCGATGTCGCTGCGACCGTCGTGGAGGAGGAG
>DASTYI010000156.1:0-9399 GCA_035765045.1 Iamia sp.
GACCTGACCGCGCCAGAACGCCCCGCCCCCACTCCTTGTCCCGCTGCGTCGCGTCGGCGCGACCAGGTCCAACAAGAACTGGTTTCTGTCGGGATCGGTCGCGGCGGGCGCGACCAGGTCCCACAGGAACGAGTTTCTGTCGGGATCGGGCGCGGCGGGCGGCTACTTGGTGTCGCCGAGCACCCGGGTGAAGCCCTCGGGGACGAGCACGTCGTCGGTCGTGAGGTCGTGGATCGAGCCGTGGCCGAGGGCCAGCAGCGCCGAGTCGATGCCGTTGCGCAGCACGTCGAGGACGTTCTCCACCCCGGCCTGGCCGTTGGCCGACAGGCCCCACAGGTACGCCCGGCCGATCATCACGGCGCGGGCGCCGAGGGCGACGGCCTTGACCACGTCGCTGCCCCGGCGGATGCCGCCGTCGAGGAGGATCTCCACCTGGTCGCCGACGGCGTCGGCGATCGACGGCAGGACCCGGATCGGGGCCGGGGTGCCGTCGAGGTTGTTGCCGCCGTGGTTCGACACCGAGATGGCGGTGACCCCGGCGTCGACGGCGGCGCGGGCGTCGTCGAGCCGGCTGATGCCCTTGAGCATGAACGGCCCGCCCCACGTCTGGCGCAGCCAGGCCACGTCCTCCCACGAGGGCGGGGGCGTGCCCATCCACTCGCCGTAGGCGCCGAAGAACTTGGGCGGCTCGGCCCCCTTCGGGACGACGTTGGGGACGCCGAGGTCGGGCAGCTTGCCCGTCTTGGCGAACTCGAGCAGCCAGGCCGGCTTGAGGGCGACCTCGGGGGCGAAGGCCACCATCGTCTTGAGGTCGATCTCGTCGGGGATCGACGGCGAGCCCCAGTCCCGGCTGTGCGAGAACGACCAGTCGAGGGTGAGGATCAGGCCGACGCAGCCGGCGGCCCGGGCCCGGTCGAGCCGGGCCTCCATCGCCGCCCGATCGCCCATCCAGTAGATCTGGAAGAACGTCTGGGGGTTGGCGGCGACGACGTCCTCGACCGGCTTGGAGGCGAAGGACGACAGGCCCATCGCCGTGCCCCGGGCGGCGGCGGCCCGGGCGACGGCGACCTCGCCCTCGGGGTGGACGGCCTGGACGCCCGTGGGCGAGATCAGCACCGGCAGCGAGATGTCCTGGCCCATCACGCTCGTCGCCAGGTCCCGCGAGGGGGCCAGCCCGGCGACGTGGGGGGCGAAGCCCAGCTCGCCGTAGGACTCGACGTTGTCGTTGTAGGAGATGCCCTTCTCCGAGCCGGCCAGCAGGGCGCTGTAGACCGACTTGGGAAGCCGGCGCTTGGCCCGGCGCCGGGCCTCCTCGACGGACTCGAACCAGGGGTTGCGGGGCATCAGCGCTTCCTCAGGACAGGACCAGGCCGGAGAGAGGGTTCTCCTCGCAGGCCTTGTCGGGGGTGCCGGGGCGGGGGCCCGGGTGGGCGGCGGGTCGACGACCCAGCCTGACCGGCACCGGCTTGGAGTGGTCGACCGACGGACGGGGCTTGGCGGCGTCGGTGGCGAGGGCGGCCAGCGCCGCCTCGCCGTGGCCCTTGACGCACTCGGGGTCGGGGGCGTCGAGGGGCAGGCCGGTGAAGAACTTGGCCGCCATGCAGCCGCCGCGGCAGGCGTCGTAGGCCGAGCAGTGGGTGCAGGCCCCGCCCGACTGCGGCTCGCGCAGCTCGAGGAAGAGGTCGCTCTCGCGCCACACGCTCTGGAACCCGCCCGGGCCCCGCACGTTGCCGGCCTTGAACCGGTCGTGGATGGCGAAGGGGCAGGCGTAGACGTCGCCCACCGGGTCGATCAGGCAGACGACCCGTCCGGCGCCGCACAGGTTGAGCCCGGGGAGGGCCTCGCCGTAGGCCGAGAGGTGGAAGAAGGAGTCGCCGGTGAGGACCTGCTCGCCGTTGGCCACCAGCCAGTCGTAGAGCTGGCGCTGCTGGCCCGGGAGCGGGTGCAGCTCGTCCCAGGTGTCGGCGCCCCGACCCGAGGGGCGCAGCCGGGTGAGGCGGAGCTGGGCGCCGTAGCGGTCGGCGATGGCCTTGAACCCGTCGAGCTGGTCGATGTTGTGGCGGGTGCAGACCACCGACATCTTGAAGTCGGCCATCCCGGCGGCGGCCAGGTTCTCCATGGCCCGGAGGGCGGCGTCGTAGGTGCCGGGGCCGCGCACGGCGTCGTTGACGTCGGGGGTGGCGCCGTCGAGGCTGATCTGGACGTCGAGGTAGTCGGTGGCGGCGAGGCGCTCGGCCCGGGCCGGCGTGATCTTGAACCCGTTGGTCGAGAACTTCACGCCGACGTGGTGCTCGACCGAGTAGTCGAGCAGGTCCCAGAAGTCGGGCCGGACGGTGGGCTCGCCCCCGCCGATGTTGACGTAGAAGACCTGCATCCGCTGGAGCTCGTCGATGACGGCCATGGCCTCGGCGGTGCTCAGCTCGTCGGGGTCGCGGCGACCCGACGACGACAGGCAGTGGACGCACGCCAGGTTGCAGGCGTAGGTCAGCTCCCAGGTGAGGCAGATGGGGGCGTCGAGGCCTCGCTCGAACTGGTCGACGAGCTTGCCGGGGGCGACGAGGGCGGCGGCGCTGTCGGGTCGCTCGCTCATGCGGCCACCTCCGAGGGGTCGCGGCGGGTGATCATCCCGCTGTCGGCCAGTGTGCGGAGCGCCTTGGCGTAGGCGGGCCACTGGTCCTCGGGGACGGCGGCGGCGCGCAGGGCGTCGGCCACGGTGGCGGCCTCGGCCAGCCCGGTGACCACGGTGACCAGCGGCTTGACCTTGAGGAAGCTCAGCCGGCGGGTGCCGAAGTGGTAGGCGAGGGCGCCGAAGGGCTCGGGCCGGAGCGAGACGGCGGGGTCGAGCCGCCAGGCCTCGTCGAGCACGGGCCGGCTCAGTAGACCCCGCACATGCCGTCGATGGAGACCTCTTCGACGAGGAGCTCCTCGACGACCTCGGCCTCGTCGGCGCGGGCCTCGGCGGCGTCGGTCTGGGGGTCGGTCACCTCGGGCATGGTCCACCTCGGTGGGTCGCGGCTGCGGGTCGGCTCATGGTACGGGTGCGACCGCGGGGATCGGTAACCCGGGCCGGATCAGCCGATGAGCCTGGCCGCGGCGACCACGGCGGCGAGCAGCACGAACATCGAGGCGAAGTGCCAGCGGACCCACAGCCGCATCTCGCTGTGGACGTAGTCCTTGATGTCGGCGAAGCCCTGGATCATCTCGCCCCGGAGGCCGGCGATCTCGTTTCGGACCTCGGCGATCTCGGCCCGGACGAAGTCCTTGGTGGCCGGCTCGTCGGCCTCGCGGGCGGGGAACTGCGACAACATCGCCTCGACGGCCTCCTCGTCTCCGATGGTGCGGGTGAGCCCTTGGTACAGGACGTTGCGGTTGCGCTCGGTGAGAACCACGGATCACGTCTCCTTCGATCTGGTCTCGGTCGGGATCGTCAGGGGAAGTGACGTCGGCATCCTACGCCAGATCCGGGGGCGGGAAACCCCTGATCGGGGCGCCACACTGCGGCGGTGTCGTGGGTCGCCGTGGTGCTGTTGGCCGGTGGTGTGGCCGCGGCCGTGGGCCACCTCCACAGGCGTGCGCTCGCCTTCTTGCCCCCGCTGCTGGCCGGGGTGGCGGTGGCGACGGGCGTGGTCGACGGCGCCCCGGCCCGGGCCGCCCTGGGCGACCTGATCGAACCCCTCAGCTTCGTGGCCCTGGCCGTGCCGTTGGCCGTCCTGCTCGACGCCGCGGGCTGCTTCGACGCCGTGGCCCGCCGGCTCCCGGCCCGCTCGACGGCCCTCGGCCTGTGGGTCCTCGGCGCCGCCACCGTGGCCCTGGTCAACCTCGACGCCGCCGTCGTCCTCCTCACCCCGGTGGCCATCCGGGCCGCGGCCCGCTCCGGCGAGGACGCCCGGGCCCTGGCCCTCCAGCCCGCGCTGCTGGCCTCGCTGTCGTCGTCGTGGCTGCCGGTCTCGAACCTCACCAACCTGATCGCCGAGGAGCACGAGCGGCGGGGGCCGGTCGCCTTCCTCGCCCACCTCGGGCTCCCGTCGCTCGTCGCCGTGGCCGTCGGCTTCCTGCTGTGGCGGCGGGCCGCCCCCGCCCGGCGGGCGCCGGCGCCCCTGGAGCCCGCGCCCCCGGAGCCCGCGCCCGTCGACGACACCGCCGCCCTGCGGCTCGCCGTCGTGGTGGGGGCGGCGCTGCTGGTCGGCTTCACCGCCGGCGGGGCGGTCGGGGTCCCGCCGTGGGCCGTCGCCGCCGTGGTGGTCGTCGCCCTGATGGTGCGGGCCCGCTCGGTACCGGTCGGGGCCGTGCCGTGGGCCAGCGCCCTGGTGGTCGGCGGGCTGGCCGTGCTGGCGGTGGCGGTGGCCGGGCGGCTCGACGTGGCCGCCGTGCTCGGCGCCGGCGAGGGGCCGGGCGGGCTGGCCCGGATCGTCGCCGCCGGCGCGGTCGGCGCCAACGGGGCCAACAACCTGCCCGCCTTCCTCGCCGGTCTGCCCCACCTGCCGCCGGGGGACGGCGCCCGCTGGGCCTGGCTGCTCGGGGTCAACATGGGTCCGACGGTCGTGGTGACCGGGTCGCTGGCCGGCCTGCTGTGGGTCGACGTGGCCCGGCGCAGCGGCCTGGCGGTGGGGGCGCGGGACTACGCCCGGGCCGGGCTGCTCGTCGGGGTCCCGGCGCTGGCCGTCGCCACCGCCGTCCTCGTCGTGACGCTCTAGGGTCCGGCGCCGTGGAGTCGCCGTCGTCGGACATCCGGGTCGAGGTCGCCGACGGGGTGGCCCGGCTCACCATCGACCGGGAGGCGCAGCGCAACGCCCTGTCGTGGGACGCCATCGCCGCCCTGCGCAGCCTCGTCGCCCAGGCCCGGGCCGACGCCGCCGTGCGGGTCGTCGTCCTCACCGGGGCCGGCGACCGGGCCTTCTGCTCGGGGGCCGACCTGGGGGGCATGGCCACCGGGGCCGACGTCGACCCGGCCGCCACCCACGCCGCCCGGGGCGAGCTGGCCGGGCTGTTCGCCGACCTGTGGGCGCTGGGCAAGCCGACGATCGCCCGGGTCCGGGGCTACGCCCTGGCCGGCGGGTTCGGCCTGGCGCTGGCCTGCGACCTGGTGGTGGCGGCCGACGACGCCGTCTTCGGCACCCCCGAGATCGACGTCGGGCTGTGGCCGCACCAGATCACCGTCCCGCTGGTGCGGTCGATGCCGCCCAAGCGGGCGCTGGAGCTGATGATGACCGGCCGGCGGGTCGACGCCGCCGAGGCCGACCGCATCGGCTTCGTGACCCGGGTGGTGCCCGTCGCCGGGCTCGACGCCGCCGTCGACGAGCTGGCCGCCACCCTGGCCGCCAAGTCGCCCACGGCGATGCGCATCGGCCGGGACGGCTTCTACGCCACGCTCGACATGGCCGCCGCCGAGGCGCTCGCCGCCCTGCACCCCTTGCTCACGGTCACGGCGTCGACCGCCGATGCGGCCGAGGGCATCGCCGCGTTCCGCGAGAAGCGCCCGCCGGAGTGGCCCAGCCTCGGCTGATCAGCCCGCCAGCTCGGCCGGGAGGGGCTCGGCGTGGACGACCACCAGCTCCTGCACGGCCCGGGTGAGGGCGATGTAGAGGAGCCGCCCGGCCGCCGCCTCGTCGAGGGCCTCCTCGGCGAAGCGGGCGGGTTCGACGACGACCACGCCGTCGAACTCGAGCCCCTTGGCCTCGGCCGGGCTGACCACGCTGACCGGGGCGCCGGTGACGGCCCGCACCCCCTGGCCGGCGTCGACCCCGGCGGCGACGAGGGCCCGGCCCAGGGCGTCGCGCCGCTCGGGCCCGGGGACGACCACGCCCACCGACGACCACGCCGCGGCGAGGTCCTCGACGGCGGCGACGGCGGCGGCCTCCAGCCCGTCGGGATCGGCGACGGCGAGGCGCCGCGGCTCCCGACCGCCCACCCGCACCGACCGGGTCGGGGCCAGCCCGGGGGCGACCCGGGGGAGGAGCCGGTCGGCCAGCGCCATCGCCGCCGCCGGCACCCGGTAGCCGACCGAGAGGTCCTCGCGCCGGGCCGTGGGCGGCGAGCCCAGGTGGCGCAGGGTCTCGTCCCACGAGGCGGTGGCGGCCGGCTCGGTGGCCTGGGCCAGGTCGCCGAGGATCGTCATCGACGCCGACGGGCAGCGCCGGGCCAGCGCCCGCAGCGCCATCGGGGAGAGGTCCTGGGCCTCGTCGGCCACGAGGTGGCCGTAGGTCCGGGGCACGCCGTCGATCCGGTGGACGGCCTCGTCGACCACCACCGCCTCGGCCGCCGTCCAGCGCTCCTCGTCGAGCCTGGGGGCCGCCGCCCGGAGGAGGAGGGCCTGCTCCTCGGCGTCGAGGATCCCGGTCGCGGCCCGGCGCAGGGCGGTGCGGCTGGTGAGGAGGCGGCGGACGAGGGTGGCGGCGCCGGCCGACGGCCACAGCGTGGCCAGCGCGGCGCGGAGGTCGGGCGAGGTGCGGATGCCGGCCTCGAGCCCGGGTGGGCCGCCCTCGACGTCGGGGTGGCGGGCCAGGTGGGCCTCGACGGCCAGGGCGACCAGCCGGGTCCGCACCGCTCCCCGCCCGACCGTCCAGGGCACGCCCCGCCCGGCGATCTCGTCGAGCACGGCGGCCACGGCGTCGGCGGGGAGCGTGATCCGCCCCCACGGGGTCCCGATCACGACGTCGGCGGTCGGCGGGCGCCGCTGGCCGGTCACCGCCGCCTCGACCACCGCAGCCATGCGGGCGTCGCCGAGCAGGGCGGCTCGGGCCGGGCCGTCGACGGCCCGCACGTGCTGGTCGACGGCCCCGGCGACCAGCCGCTCGACCGTGCTCTGGCGGGCGGCGGCCTCGCCCAGCGACGGGAGCACCTGGCTGATGTAGCGGAGGAAGACGGGGTTCGGCCCGACCACCAGCACGCCGTCGCGGTCGAGCCGCTCCCGGTGCTCGTAGAGGAGGAAGGCGGCGCGGTGGAGGCCGACCGCCGTCTTCCCCGTCCCCGGCCCGCCCTGGACGATCAGGCAGGTGTCGAGGTCGGCCCGGATCACCTCGTCCTGCTCGGCGGCGATGGTGGCCACGATGTCGCGCATGGCACCGGTGCGGGACCGCTCCAGCTCGGCCAGCAGGGGGTCGGGGATGCCGGCGGCCCGGACCTCGCCGGCCAGGTCGGGGTCGTCGAAGACCTCGTCGAAGAGGTCGAGGACGTCCTTGCCGTCGACAAGGAAGCGCCGACGGCGGGCCAGCGCCTGGGGGTCGACCGGGGTGGCCCGGTAGAAGGGGATCGACACCGGTGCCCGCCAGTCGACCACGACGGCGTCGCCGGCGGCGTCCTCGACGTGGCGCCGGCCGACGTGCCAACGGGCGCCCGCCTCCTCGTCGATCCGGCCGAAGACGAGCCCGGGGACGTCGGGGTCGAGGTGGCGCAGCCGCTGGCCGAGGTGGGCGGCGGCGATCGAGCTGTCGACCTCCCCGTCCTCGCCGGCCCGGCGGGCGGCGTCGGCCACCCGGCGGGTGGTGCTGGCCATGGCGGCCAGGTGGGCGTAGGCGGCGGCGACGTGGGCCTGCTCGGCGGCCAGGTCGGGGTGGGTCTCGCTCATCAGATGGCCTCCGGGGACGCGCGATGGCACCCCCCATCCGTGAGGACGGGGGGTGTGAGGGCCCGAGACGGTACCCGGCCGGGCGTAGGCCGGTCGGCCCGTTTCCCCGCGATCCCTGTATCTCACGGTGAGTGAACCGATAGCCGAGCGGTGACCACTCTCGGCGTTCCCGACGGCGACGACCCCATGGCCCCCGCCACCCCCCGGGTCGACGGCCGGGCCCCGGCGGTCGACGGCCGCCCGCCGACCCCCCGCCCCCCGGCCGCCCCGCCCCCCCGCCGCACCCCTCCCGCCCCCCGGCCCCCGGCTGCCCCCACCGGCGACACCTCCGCACCCGCCCCGTCGCCCGCGCCCGCCGGCGAGACGTCCCGGCCTGCCTCGTCGGCCGCGCCCGCGGGCGGTGGTCCGGCGATCCGGCCGGGGGGACGACGGGCGCTGGCCCGGGGTGCGGGCGGCGGCGGCCCGGTCGTCCCGAGGGGGGCGGTGGCCACGGCGCCGGCGCCGGGCGAGGAGCGTGGCGGGAGCGCGGTGCGGGCGACTGTGGCGGAGGCGGTGGCGGCCACTGCGGCGAGCGCCGGCTCGATCGCCGATCGGGCCCGCGGGCGCAGCCTGGCCCAGCCGCCGCTGCCGCCGCACCCGGGGCTCGGGCCGACCCGGCGCCGGCTGACCGTGCCCCCGCCCAGCCCGCCGTTCGTCGAGGCCGACATCCCGTTCCACTGGCAGGCCCGCCTGCCCAGCGCCATCGGCCGCCGGGTGACGATCCAGGTCGGGGACGGGAAGCTCGACCTCGGCGGCACCGTCGTCGCCATCGAGGACGTGCGCGACGCCCGCTTCAAGCTCCAGGTCGAGGCCGCCTTGTTCCGCCGGGCCGCCTCGGCCCGCATGACGGTGGCCCTGGCCCTCGAGGACGGCTCGCACGTGCGGGTCTCGGCCCGCAACGCCGCCTCGCAGCGCCGGGCCGCCGAGATCGTCGAGACGCTGACCTACCTGTGGACCCTCCTCAGCGACACCGCCGGCGCCGACGCCCGCCAGCTGTTCGTCGAGAAGATCGACCGGGGGGCCGAGGTCCAGGTCGGGCGGCTGCGCCTCACCGGCATCGGGATCGCCTGGAAGCGCAACCCGATCGCCCGGTGGGGCACGATCGGCGACCCCCGCCGTGAGGGCCTCGACGTGGTCATCCCCGTCACCGACGGCGAGCCGATCGTCGTCCCGCTCACCGCGGATGACGCCTATCAGCTCCCCACCCTGGTCCCGCTCCTGCGCCAGCGCTTCGCCTGAGCCCCGGGGCGCCGGCGGCAGGGCAGGTGTCGGGCCCGGGTGACGGCGGGTCTACGGTCCGGGCCGATGCCCATCCACGTCGACACCCACGCCGATGCCGTCCGCCTCGTCACCATCGACCGGCCCGAGCGCCGCAACGCCATCGACGCCGACCACGTCGAGGCGCTCACCGAGGCGGTGACGGGGGCCCCGGCCGGCACCCGGGCCCTCGTGCTGCGGGGGGTCGACGGCCACTTCTGCGCCGGCGCCGACCTCAAGGGGATCGAGGGCCCCGAGTTCGCCGTCCTGCTGCGAGGCCTGCTCCACGGCCTGCGCGACGCCCCCTTCGCCTGCATCGCCGCCGTCGAGGGCGCCGCCCTCGGGGCCGGCACCCAGCTGGCGGTGTCGTGCGACCTGCGCACCACCACCGAGGACGCCACCTTCGGCATCCCGGCGGCCAAGCTCGGCCTGATGGTCGACCTCTGGACCGTCCAGCGGCTGGCCGCCCTGGCCGGCCAGGGCGTGGCCCGGACGATGCTGCTGGCCGCCGACACCCTCTCGGGCGCCGACGCCTTCCG
>DASTYI010000157.1:0-21657 GCA_035765045.1 Iamia sp.
CTGCGGCCCCGCCCCGATAGGCTCGTCGCCAGATGCGACCGTCACGCCGCCGCTCCCCCCGGGTCGCGGCGGTCGTGGGCCTCGTCACCGGGCTGGCGCTGCTGCTCGCCGCCGTGGTCGACGGGGGGATGGCCGCCCCCACCCGCTCCGACGTGTCCTCCGGGACGACGGCGGCCGCCTCCAGCGACCCGGTCGCGACCGTCAGCCCGGCACGCGAGGATCAGGCGTCGTGGGGCCTGACCGTCCCGGCGCCCGGAGTCGCCGTCCTGCTCGCCGGTCTCGCCGCCCTCGTCGCCGTGATCGCCACCGGCGGGGCGCCGGTCGTCACCGGCCCCTCGCACCGCGCCCCGGCCCTCCTGGCGGCGCGCCACCGCGGACCCCCGCGCGTCGTCTGACCCGACCCCCCGGGCCCCGGCCCGCCCCGCCCGCTCCGGCGGGATGCCCACCGACGACCGCCCCCGACCGACGAGGACCCCCGCGCCCGTGATCGGCCCGCCCCCGTGACCATCCTGCTCGCCCTCCACGCCGTGCTGGGCCTCGCCGCCATCGCCGCCGGCGACCGCCTGGGCCGGCGCGCCCTGTGGCTCGGCGCCCTCGGCCCGATCGCCGCCGTCGGCTGGCTCCTGGGCGTCCTCCCCGGTGTGCTCGACGACCGCCCGGTCGACGAGGTCGTCCGCTGGGTCCCCGCCCTCGACCTCGACCTCCAGCTCCGCCTCGACGGGTTCGCGGCGCTGATGGTCGTCCTCGTCTCGGGCATCGGCGTCCTCGTGTTCGTCTACGCCGGGCGCTACCTGTCGCCCACCGGGCCCGGCGTGGCCCGGCTCGTCGGCCTGCTCACCCTGTTCAGCGGGTCGATGTTCGGGCTGGTCGTCGCCGACAACCTGATCGCCCTCTACGGGTTCTGGGAGCTGACGTCGATCACGTCGTTCCTCCTGATCGGGAACGGCCACCGCGACGCCCGGGCCCGGGCCGCCGCCCTCCAGGCCCTGCTGGTCACCGGGGCCGGCGGGCTGGCGATGCTCGGCGGGTTCATCGTCCTGGGCCAGGCCGCCGGCACCTACCGGCTGAGCGCCCTCCTGGCCGACCCGCCCGAGGCCGGCGCCGCCGTCACCACCGCCCTCGTCCTGATCCTCCTCGGCGCCTTCACCAAGTCGGCGCAGTACCCGTTCAACGCCTGGCTGCCCGGCGCCATGGTGGCCCCGACCCCGGTCAGCGCCTACCTCCACTCGGCGACGATGGTGAAGGCCGGCGTCTACCTGATCGCCCGGCTGGCGCCCGCCTTCGCCGAGGTCGGCCTGTGGCGCCCGCTGGTCGTGACCGTCGGGGTGGTCACGATGCTCGGCGGCGGGCTGCGGGCGCTGCGCCAGACCGACCTCAAGCTGCTGCTGGCGATGGGGACGGTGAGCCAGCTGGGGCTGATGGTGGCCGTCTTCGGCTGGGGCACGCCGACCGCGATCACCGCCGGCTGCGTGCTGCTCCTCGGCCACGCCTTCTTCAAGGCCGGGGCGTTCATGGTCGTCGGCGCCCTCGACCACCAGCACGGCACCCGTGACCTGCGCGCCCTCCCCCGCCCCACGCGGGGCTGGGGCCCGGTGGCCGCCACCGCGGTGGTGAGCGCGGCGTCGATGGCGGGCGTCCCCCTCGTCATGGGGTTCATCGGCAAGGAGGCCGCCCTGGCGGCCATCGCCGAGAGCGCGGGTGGGGGCGCCGTCGTGGCCCTGATCGGCATCACCCTCGGGTCGGCCCTGACCGCCGGGTACAGCGCCCGCTTCGCCTTCGGGGCCCTCGGCCGCCTGGCCCGCCCCGACGCCGCCGCCGAGTGCGCGGCGTCGAGCCTCGGCCCGCCGGCCCTCGCCCTCGCCCTCCCCGGTGCCCTGCTGGCCGCCGCCTCGGTCGTGCTCGGCGTCCTCCCGGCGCTCGAGGATCGGCTGATCGGCGCGGCCGCCACCGCCCTCGACCGCGCCGTCGAGCCGGTCCACCTCGCCCTCTGGCACGGCTTCGAGCTCCCGCTGCTCCTCTCGGCGATCGCCCTGCTCGGCGGGGCCGCCCTCCACCGCGGGCGGCGGACGGTCGACCCCGTGCTGGCGCTGGGCCACACCCCGGCGTCGTCGGCCGGGCTCTACGGCCTGGCGCTGCGGGGCCTCAACGCCACGGCCGACCGGGTCACCGGCATCGCCCAGCCCGGCTCGCTCCCGATCTACCTCGGCGTCATCGCCACCACCGCCGCGGTCATCCCCGGCGGGATGCTGCTCACCGGGGCGTCGTGGCCGGGCTGGCCCGACCTGGTCGAGACCCCGGTCCACGTGCCCGTCGCCGCCCTGGTGCTGGGCGCCGCCCTGGCCGCCTCGGTCGTCCGCCGCCGCTTCACCGCCGCCCTCTACCTCGGCCTCGTGGGCTACGCCATGGCCGGGCTGTTCGTGGTCCAGGGCGCGCCCGACCTGGCCCTCACCCAGGTCGCCATCGAGACGCTCACCACCGTCCTGTTCGTGCTGGTGCTGCGCCGGCTGCCCGACCGCTTCGAGCATCGCACCCCGCCGTGGCGCCGGGCCATCCGGCTCTCGGTGGCCGGGGCCGTCGGCGCCACCGTTTTCTTCCTCGCCCTGGCCACCGGGGCCGAGGACCCGCCCACGCCGACGTCGGACGCCATGGTCGAGCGGGCGTACCCCGACGGCGAGGGCCGCAACGTGGTCAACGTCGTCCTCGTCGACTTCCGCGGCTTCGACACCCTGGGCGAGATCACCGTGCTCACCGCCGGCGCCATCGGCACCGTGGCCCTGGCCCGCGCCGGTCGCCGCCCGCACCGGGGCGACGGCGAGCCGCTCGTCCCCGAGGCCGAGCACCCCGTGCCCGCCGTGCCCCTCAGCCGGATCGCCACCCTCGACATCTCGGTCAAGGTGGTGTTCACGGCGGTGATGGTGGGCTCGCTCTACCTGCTCTTCGCCGGGCACAACCAGCCCGGGGGCGGCTTCGCCGGGGGCATCGTCGCCGGTGCCGCCATCGCCCTGCGCTACGTCAGCGGCGGCATCGACGAGGTCCGGCGGCTGTCGCGGTCGCAGCCGTGGACGGTCCTGGGCAGCGGCGTGCTGATCGCCGCCACCACCGCCCTGGTCCCCCTCCTGCTCGGCGGGGCGGTGCTGGAGTCGGGCTCGGTCACCCTCCACCCGCCGCTGCTCGGCGACGTCAAGCTGACCTCCGCCCTCGCCTTCGACGTCGGCGTGTACCTGGTTGTCGTCGGCCTGGCCCTGATGGTGTTCGAGTCCTTCGGCGACGACCCCCCGCCCCGGTCCGACCCGATCACGACGGCGAAGGGCGAGAGCTGATGTCCGTGCTCATGGCGGCCACCGCGGCCATCCTCTTCGCCCTCGGGACGTACCTCCTCCTCCAGCGGAAGCTGTCCCGCATCATCATCGGGATCGGGCTGCTGGGCCACGGCGCCAACGTGCTCTTCGTCAACGCCGGCCGGCGGGGCCGGGCGCCGCTGATCGGCTCGGCCGACCCCGACACCTTCGCCGACCCGATGCCCCAGGCCCTCGTGCTCACCGCCATCGTGATCAGCTTCGGCGTCACCGCCCTGCTGCTCGCCCTCGCCTACCGCAGCTGGGTGCTGACCGAGGACGACGAGGTCGCCGACGACGTCGAGGACCGCTCGGTCGCCAAGGAGGGCTTCGCCGACAGCGAGCTGGAGGACGAGGCCGCCCTCGTCGCCGACCTCGAGTCCTCGACCGAGGACGACGAGCCGGCGCCGATCCAGCGCGAGGTCGGCGAGGGGGTGGCGCCGTGAGGCTCCTGCTCCCCCTCCCCGTCCTGCTGCCGCTGGGCGCCGCCGCCCTGTCGATCCTGGTCGGCCGGTCCCGCCGCTGGCAGCGGATCATCAGCATCACGACGCTCACCACGGTGGTCGGCCTGGCCGTCGCCATCCTCGTCGAGACCGACCGCGACGGCATCGTGGCCACCCAGGCCGGTGGCTGGCCGGCGCCCCTCGGCATCAGCCTGGTCGCCGACCGCTTCTCGGCGATCATGCTGGTGATCGCCGCCCTCATGATGCTGGCGGTGGTCGTCTTCGCCATCGGGCAGCCGGGGGCCGAGCGCAACCACGTCGGCTTCCAGTCGGTGTACCTCGTGCTCGCCGCCGGGGTGAACGCCAGCTTCCTCACCGGCGACATGTTCAACCTCTTCGTCGCCATCGAGATGATGCTGACCGCCAGCTACGTCCTCATCACCCTGGGCGGGCGGCTCGACCAGGTGCGCTCGGGCATGACCTACGTGGTGATCAGCCTGGTCGCCTCGGTGCTGTTCCTCGCCGCCCTGGCGTTCACCTACACGGCGACAGGGACGATGAACATGGCCGTCCTGAGCAGCGCCATCGCCGACCTGCCCGAGGGGCTCCAGGGCGGGCTCGCCGGCCTCTTCCTGGTCGTGTTCGGGATCAAGGCCGGCCTGTTCCCGCTCTACTTCTGGCTCCCCGACAGCTACCCGACGGCCCCGTCGCCGGTGACGGCGATCTTCGCCGGCCTGCTCACCAAGGTCGGCGTCTACGCCATCATCCGCACCCAGACCCTGCTCTTCCCCGGCGTGCTCCCGACGTGGCTGGTCATGGCGGTGGCCGGGGCGACGATGGTCGTCGGCGTGTTCGGGGCCATCGCCCAGGACGACGTGAAGCGGATCCTCTCGTTCCACATCGTGAGCCAGATCGGCTACATGATCATGGGCTTCGGCGTCGCCACCGTCACCGGCCTGGCCGGGGCGATCTTCTACATGGTCCACCACATCGTGGTGAAGACCGCCCTGTTCCTCAGCGGCGGCCTGATCGAGCACGCCGGCGGTTCGAGCCGGCTGTCGAAGCTGGGCGACATGGTGCGGTCCGCCCCTGCCATCGCCGTCGTCTTCCTGATACCGGCGCTCTCGCTGGCCGGGATGCCACCGTTCTCGGGCTTCGTCGCCAAGCTGGCGCTGCTCGACGCGGCCGCCGGCGTGGGCCAGTGGGCGATCTTCGGCGCCGCCGTGCTCACCAGCCTGCTGACGCTGTTCTCGATGTCGAAGATCGGCGTCGGCGTGTTCTGGAGCCCGGCGACCGAGGCCGCCGAGCACGCCGTGGCCGCCCCCGACGCGGCCCGCTCCCGGCTGGGCGCCCCGGCGATGATGTACGTCCCGACGGCCCTGCTGGCCACCGCCGCCCTCGCCATCGGCGTGTTCGCCGGGCCGCTGCTCGACCTGAGCGAACGGGCGGCGACGGACCTCGTCCACGTCGAGCCCTACGTCGCCGCCGTGCTCGGCGACGACGCCCCGGCGACCACCAGCGCCCCCGAGGGGGGTGGGCGCTGATGGCGATCGTCGCCTACGGCCTGGGGCTGGCGCTGATCTGGGTGCTCGCCTGGGGCACCCCGACGCCGGCCAACATCCTGGGCGGGCTGGCCGTCGCCGCCCTCCTCCTCGTCGTCGTGCCCGACGTCCGCCCCCGGAGCTGGGGGCGGCTGCGGGTGCGCCCGATCGCCGTGCTCCGGCTGGTCGGCTTCGTGCTCGTGCAGGCGGTGACGGCCAACGTGCAGCTGACCCGGGCCATCATCAGCAAGGACGCCCACATCACGACCGCCGTCATCGCCGTCCCCCTCCCCGGGTGCTCCGACGGGCTCCTCACGCTCATCACCAACGCCCTGGCCATCACCCCCGGGACCTTGCCGATCGAGGTCGCCCAGGAGCCGACGACGGTCTACGTCCACGCCCTGCTGCTCGGCGACATCGACCAGGTGCGCCGGTCCGTGGCCCACCTGGCCGCCCTCGCCTACCACGCCTTCGGGCCCGACGAGGCCGTCGCCGCCCTCGAGGACCTCCAGCGGGCGCAGCAGAGGGAGACCGCCTCGTGATCGAGGCGACCTACGCCGTCCTCGTCCTCGCCTTCGTGCTGTTCGGCGTGCGGATGGCCAAGGGCCCGACGCTGGCCGACCGGGTGATCGCCCTCGACGGGATGCTCGTCGCCGGGATCGGGGTCCTCCTGGTCAACGCCATGGACACCGGCCGGGGCGCCTTCCTCCAGGTCGCCGTGCTGCTGGCCCTGGTGGGCTTCATCAGCACGTCGGTGATCGCCCGCTTCATCGAGGGGAGGGGCGAGTAGTCGTGGTCGGCCAGGTCCTCGCCCTGTTCGGTGCGGTGCTGACGCTGCTGGCGGCCATCGGCGTGCTCCGCTTCCCCGACGTCCTCAGCCGGATGCACGCCCTCACCAAGGCGTCGACGCTCGGCTTCGTGCTGGTGGCCGTGGGCGTCGCCTTCGAGCTGCGCACTGCCAACGACATCACCTCGGCGCTGCTCGCCGCCGGGCTCCAGATCCTGACCCTGCCGGTGGCAGCCAACCTGATCGCCCGCTCGGCCTACCTGGCCGAGGGCATCCCCCACCGCGTCGACACCGTCGACGAGCTGGCCGACGCCCGCACCGACACCGACCCCTGACCGAGCGCCACCGCCGTACGAACGGTGCCTGGCACCGTTCGTACACGTACGGACGGTGCCTGGCACCGTTCGTACGTCACCGTCAGCCGGCGGCGGGGCTGTTGGGGGGCGGGGGGTACTCGGGGAACTGGTCCTGCGGCGGGATGGTCTCGAACAGGGTGGGGGCGGTGGCCGGGTCGCGGGCGGGGGGCGGGCCGCTCGGCATCCGGCCCGGCGGGATGCGGATGCCGCCGTTGGCGTAGCGCCACATGCCGGGCTCCTCGGTCCTGTTCTGCTCGTCGGGGCCGATCGCCTCGGCGTCCCACCAGATCTCGGCCACGTCGTCGACGGTGATGTAGTCGGGCGCCTCGAACAGGCCGTGGTTGCCGAAGGAGATCTGCGGCGTCGTCGGGCCGCCCCCGCTCGGCGGGTACGAGAACAGGCCGCCCTGGAAGGTCTCGGGGGTGAGGTTGGGCCCGGCCATGTGGATGCCGAGCATCAGGAGCTGGACGTTGCCCCAGATGACGGCGCTGGTCAGCTTGGCCTCGGGCTCCCGGCCGAACCACCACTCGTGGAGCCGCCACTGCTCCTGCTGCTCGATCGGCTTGCGCCCGGCCTGGTTGGAGACACCGAAGGCGTGGGTCCACTGGGTGCCGTCGTAGAGCCGGCCCAGCGCGGTGGTGTCGGTCAGGACCGTCCCGGCGATGACCCACTCCGGGTAGTAGTCCTCGGCCGTCGCCGCCTGGGTCAGGTAGATCGGCATCAGCGGGTCGCCGAGGAAGACGACGGTGGTGACCCCGGCGGCCTTGAGCTTGGCCACGATCGCCGCCGCCCGCTCGGGCAGCCGGGGGATGTCGAGGATGTAGGTCTCGCGCACCGCCGGCTCGTACCCCCGCTGCTGGCCCCGGGCCAGGATCTCGCGGGCGACGTCGCCGAACACCGGCGGGTCCTGCTCGAAGTTGACGACGCCGAAGACCCGCTCCCGGTCCCGCAGGGCCTCGCCGGCGAACTCGGCCGGCCGCCGGAAGAGCCGCTTGACCAGGTAGTCGCCGAAGTTGACGAGGAACTGCTCGGGCGTGGGCTGGGTGCCCCACATGTAGGGGGCGTTGGCCTGGTAGCGGGAGTCGGGCACTCCGAGGCCGCAGCCGATGCAGAGGATCCCGCGCTCGGCCAGCTGGTCGGCGAAGGCGGTGGTGAGCGGGGGCCCACCGATCACGGCGAAGGGCTTGATCTCCTCGGCCACCTTGATGGCGTCGGCCACGGCGGCGGCGTCGTCGTCGGCCCCGCCCGAGCCGACCAGGACCTCGAGCTCGACGGTGCGCCCGTAGGTCTCGAAGACGCCCGAGAGCATCTCGACGAAGGCGGCCCGGGTCTCCTGCTGGACGTCCTCGGGGTCGAGGAGGCCGGTGAGGGCGGCGGTGATGTCGCCCCCGGGGGCGGGCTGGTAGGCGACGACCTTGATCGTGTCGGCGGTGACCCCGGGCGTGGTCTCGCCGCCGTTGTCGCCCTCGAACACCGGCACGCAGGGCGGGGCGTAGATGCTGGGCAGCCTGACCCGCCCGGTGACGAGGTCGCAGGTGTCGCCCCACTCGATGTCGCCCGCCTCGCCGCTCGCCGTCGCCTCGTCGAGGGTGATCGGCAGGTCGGGGTTGTCGGTCGGGTCCTCGCCGCCCTCCCCGCCGAGGCCCACCTCCTCGGGCGACGCCGACCGGGTGCCCTCGTCGTCGGAGCGGCCCTTCACCGTGGCCAGCACGGCGACCAGCAGGATGGCCACGGCCAGCACGGCGACGGGGCCGAAGCGGCGGACGACGCCGGGGCGGGCCGCCGGCGGGGCGGGCGTGGGGCCGGCCGGCGAGGCGCCAGCCGAGTGGCGGGGTGACGTCATCGGGGTCCTCCTGGGGGCGCCGCGCCCGAGCGGGCGGCGGCGGTGCCGGATCCGAGGTACGAGGCGACGACGTCGGGGTGGGACAGGACGTCGTCGGGCGGTCCCTCGGTGACGACCCGGCCCTGGTCGAGGGCGACCAGGCGGTCCGACACCGAGGTGATCAGCGGCATGTCGTGCTCGATCACGACCATCGAGGCGCCGAGGGCCTCGCGGATGCGGAGCAGCAGCGGGCCGAGGGCCTCGGCCTCGCGCTGGGCGATGCCCGACGACGGCTCGTCGAGCAGCACGACGTCGGGGCGGTGGGCGAGCACGCAGGCCAGGTCGACGATCCGGCGCGAGCCGGTCGAGAGCTCGCCGACGAACTTGCTGCGGAAGGCGTCGAGGCCGAGCAGGTCGACCAGCCCGTCGACCTCGGCCGCCACCGCCGCCTCGCTGGCGACGAAGGCCGGGGTCCGCACGATGGCGTTGAGCGGGTCGCGCACGGCGAGCCACCGCTCCAGGGCCACGGCGATGGCCTCCTCGACGGTGAGCGACGGGAACAGGCGCGAGTCCTGGAACGACCGGCCCAGCCCGGCCCGGGCCCGGGCGGCCGGGGACAGCCCGGAGATCACCCGGTCGCCGAGGGTGACGGTGCCCTCGGCGGCCGGCGTGTGCCCCGAGAGCAGGTCGAACAGGGTGGTCTTGCCGGCGCCGTTGGGGCCGACGAGGCCGACGACCTCGCCGGGGGCCACCGTCAGGTCGACGCCGTCGACGGCCACCACCCCGCCGAAGCGCACCGACAGCCCGGTGGCGACCAGCCCCACCGCCGGGCGGGTGGCGGCCGGCAGGCCCCGGTGGACGATCGGGGCGGGCCCGATGCCCTCCACCCCGGGCGCGGGGCCGTCGCCGTCGAGGCCGAGGCCCTTGCTGGCGCCCTCGAGGAAGACCGAGCGGAGCACGTCGGGCCGGTCGAGGAGGTCGGCGGTGGGCCCGTCGTAGCGGACCTCGCCCTTCTCCAGGAAGTAGGCCCGGTCGGCCACCGAGAGGGCGACGTTGACCGACTGCTCGACCAGCAGGATCGTCGTCCCCTCGTCGCGCAGGGCCCGGACCACGTCGAGCAGCTGGTCGACGACGACGGGCGCCAGGCCGAGCGACAGCTCGTCGATCACGAGCAGCTTGGGCCGGGTGAGGAAGGCCATCGACAGGGCGAGCATCTGCTGCTGGCCGCCGGAGAGGTCGGCGGCCGGGTCGTCGCGCCGCTCGACGAGGATCGGGAACATCTCGTCGACCCGGGCCTGGCGCTCGCCCAGGGCGGCCCGATCGCCACCCCGCCGGGCCATCCAGGACGCGGTCCGCAGGTTCTCGGCCACGGTCAGGCCCGGGAAGACGCCCTTGCCGCCGGGCACCTGGCTGATGCCCAGGGCGGCGATCTCCTCGGGGGGCGCGTGGGTGATGTCGCGGCCGTCGAAGATCACCGCCCCCCGGCTGGCCTGGGTCACCCCCGAGACGGCGTTGAGCAGGGTCGACTTGCCGGCGCCGTTGGTGCCGAGCAGGGCGACGACCTCGCCCTCCTCGACCTCGATGTCGACGCCGAAGAGGATGCGGACGTCGCCGTAGCGGACGTCGAGCCCCCGCACCAGCAGCAGCTTCTGGCGCCCCGCCTGGCGCTCCCGGAGCAGCTCGGCCCGGGCCGCCGCCCCCGCCCACACCTGTTGGACGTCGCGTTCGATGACCGACCCGGCCGAGGCCAGGATGCAGCCGCCGACGAGGAAGACCGGGGCGAGGACGACGACGCCCCAGCGGAAGCCCCACTCGGTGCCGACCCACCCGATGACGGGCAGGACGACCAGGCCGGGCAGCACGAACAGGGCGCCGATCGAGAAGCCGACCGAGCGGGCCCGGGGCGGGATCGCCAGCGACAGGCTGGCCAGCACCCCGGGGCCGACGATGGCCAGCCCCGCCACCACCATGGCGTTGGCCACGATGGCCAGCCCGAGCCACGGGGCCCAGGCCAGCAGCAGGGCGACGGAGGCCGAGAACACGGCGGCGCCGGCGAGGAACCGGAACACCATGTGGGGGCCACGGGCGAGGAGCTTCACGCCCCAGCGGGAGCCGACGGCCAGCCCGGCCAGCTCGACCAGCTGCACCGGCACGGCGATCCAGGCCCGGGCCAGCTCGTCGAGGTCCCAGACCTCGTCGTAGTAGAGGGCGGCGATCGACACGAAGCCGGCGATGGCGGCGGCCAGGAACGGCAGGGCGACGAAGATCCGGCGCAGGGTCTCGATCTTCCAGACCATCCGGTAGGCCTCGGCGTAGGACGGCGGCGGCTCGTCCATGGCGACCAGGTCGGCGCTCGCCCCCATCGCCTCCCGCTCGAAGTGGCCCCGCCCCGGGTCCTTTAGCCGCAGCCCGTAGACGACGAGCAGCAGCGTCGGCACGGCGAAGACGAAGAACGGCGTGCGCCACCCGCCCAGCACCGCCAGCCCGGCGCCGAGCACCGTCCCCAGCGCGGTGCCGACGGCGTTGGCCGAGCGGTGGATCGAGAAGATCCGGGGCCGCACCGCCGGCCGGTACGAGTCCGACAGCAGCGAGTTGTGGGTGGGGAAGATGACGGCGTTGCCGATCGCCGACCCGCAGCGTACGGCGACCAGCACCCACAGGACGGGGGCCAGGCCGGTGCCCAGCGAGAAGATCGCCCACGCCGCCGCCCCCAGCAGGGCGATGCGGACCCGGTTGCCCCGGTCGGCCCAGCTGGCGATGGGGACGGTGAGGACCAGCGCCGCCGCCGTGGCCAGGGCGACCAGCCCGAGGATGCCGCTGTTGCCGATGTCGAAGTGGTCGCGGATCTCGGGGAGCAGCACGGCGAAGGCGCTGCGGTCGAGCTCGTCGGCGGCGTTGAGCCCGAACAGCACCGCCAGTGGCGTCAGCGGGCTGCCCCCGGTGATCCGCTCGACGAGGCCGGGGCGCTCGCCCTCGGGCACCTCCTCGACCGGGACCTCCGCCGTGGCCGTCACGTCACGACCTCCTCGACCGGTTCGGGCACCTCGTCGGCGGCCCGGACCACGTCGGCCACGTCGTCGGGGTCGTCGGTCCGCACGTCGGCCACCAGGCTCGGCACCACCAGGCCCCGGCGCTCCGCCACCCGGCGCAGCCAGCCGTCCCGGGCCCGGTACAGCAGCTGGCCCAGGCCGCCGGGGAGCATCGTCAGCACGAGCAGCACGCCGAGGGCCGACGGGAGCAGCTGCCAGTCCGAGCTGAGGAACCAGCGGCCGGCGTTGAGGAAGAGGGCCCCGATCACCGCCCCGGTCAGCGACCCGAGCCCGCCCACCACCGAGGCGGTGAAGATGTTGAAGCTGACCGCCGGGGCGAAGGGCTGCTCGCTGTAGCCGAACAGGGCCTGGACGTAGAGGCAGCCGGCGGCACCGGCCAGCGCCCCCGAGAGGGCGAAGGCCGAGAGCTTGGCCCGCACCACGCTGATCCCGTAGGCGGTGGTGGCCCGCTCGTTGTCGCGCTGGGCCAGCAGGGCCCGGCCGGTGCGGCTGGCCCGCACGCCCCGGACGGCGACGATGCCGAGCACCGCCACCGCCACGCACACGTAGTAGAGGCTCCGCTGCGAGTCGAGGTCGACGAGGGCGAAGAGGCGGGGCCGGGAGAAGGTCTCGTCGGGGAGGAACCGGTTGCGGCTCCGGTTGAGGAGGAACTGGGTCGAGGCCAGGGCGAAGGCGAGCGTCGTCACCCCGAGCAGCGGCCCCTTGAGCCGCAGCGCCGGGAGCCCGACGATCACCGCCACCACCGCCCCGGCCAGGGCGGCCAGCAGCAGCGACAGCGACAGGTCGAGCCGCCACTCGGCCGAGCCCTGGGCGCCCACCACGGCACCCACGGCCACGAACGACATCTGCCCCAGCGAGACCTGCCCCGACCAGCCGGTGAGCACGACGATCGACACCGCCACCAGGACGAAGCAGGCGACGTAGACGCCCTTGAGCTGGTCGCTCGACCCGACCAGCAGCGGGAAGCCGAGCACGACGACCGCCGCCAGCACCAGCGCCCCGACCCGGGCGGCGCGCACCTCGGGCAGCCGCCGCAGCTCGACGGGGATGGGCCGGACCTCCTCGGTCGCCTGCCAGGCCGCGGTCGTGTCGGCCGCCGCCCGGCTCGTCCCCAGCCGGCGGACGAGCATCACCACGACGATCACGCCGCCGAGCACGGGGGCGACCATCTCGTCGGGGCTGTTGTAGAGCACGCCCTGCTCGAGGATGCCGATGGCGACGGCCGAGGCCCCCACCGCCACCAGGTCGGTCAGGTTCCCGAGCACCAGGGCGGCCAGGGTGGCGAGGAGGATGCCGAAGCTGAGGGTGGCCGCCACCGGGAGGGCGACCACGTGGGCCCGCAGCAGCACGCCGACGAAGCTGAGGGCGGTGGCCAGGACCCATACGGCGGTTTGGAGCCGGCGGACCGGGATGCCGAGCAGGGCGGCCCGGTCACCGCTCTCCGACGCCGCCCGGATGGCCACGCCGACGTCGGTGAAGCGGATGAAGGCGGCCAGCGCCCCGACGATCACCGGCACCGCCACCAGCGCCATCAGGTGGTCGCCGGTCAGCGCCGGCGGACCGTCGGCGATCCGCACCCGCCAGGGCACGTCGAGCCCCTCGTCGAGGAGGTCGACGTCGAAGGCGCGGGGCAGCACGATCGACACGAAGGTCAGCAGCTGCGACAACCCGATGGTGGCGACGGTCAGGATCAGCCGGGGGGCCTTGGTGAAGCGGCGGATCACGGCCAGCTCGACCACGGCGCCGAGCACCAGGGCGGCGGCCAGCCCGATCAGCAGCGACCAGCCCCAGGGCCAGTGCCACACCGTGACCAGCCCCACGACCAGCACGGCGGGCGCCGTGCCCAGCTCGGCCTGGGCGAAGTTGAGGACCCGGTTGGCCCGGTAGACCAGCGCCATCCCCAGCGCCACCAGGGCCCCGATCCCGCCGAGGACCACGCCGAACATCCACTGGCCCGGCGGCAGCGGGAACAGGACGACCTGGACCCAGAGCACCCCCGCGACCGGGGTCGCGGTCCTGGTCAGGGCGTCGATGCCCCGCAGGTGGCCGATCACCGCGAGGGCGAGCACGACGAGCCACACCCCGGCCGACCGGGGCTCCTCGAGGGCCCGGGGGAGGGAGATCAGGACGGCGGCCGCGACGGCCGTGAGGAAGGTTGCACGCATACTGCAAGGTGTTGGGCGGGACATTAGCCACACCGCCCCACCTTCCTGTGGCGCACGACACGACGGCTGCGCCTGGCCCGTCTACCTACTGGTCGGTAGGCTGGTTTCGGTCCGTGGTCCCCGGTGAGTCACCCCGCCGGAACCACCCCCTCTTCTCCCGCGAGGACACCGCCTGTGAGCACCGCCCACGCCCTGGAGCGCGACCCCGACGAGCGCGTCAACTGGATCGCCTCGATCCCGATGTTCCTGATCCACGGGCTCTGCCTGCTGGCCATCGTCACCGGGGTCACGTGGCAGTCGCTCGTGCTCTGCGCCGTCCTCTACTTCGGGCGGATGTGGTTCATCACCGCCGGCTACCACCGCTACTTCTCGCACCGCTCGTACAAGACGAGCCGCTGGTTCCAGCTCGTCCTCGCCTTCGGCGGCGGCACGGCGGCCCAGAAGGGCGCCCTCTGGTGGGCCAGCCACCACCGCGACCACCACCGCTTCAGCGACACCGAGCGCGACGTCCACTCCCCCCTCAAGGGCTTCTGGTGGAGCCACATCGGCTGGATCCTCTGCGACAAGCACAAGGGCTGGGACCCGGACTCGATCAAGGACTTCAACAAGTACCCCGAGCTGCGGTTCCTCACGAAGCACGACTGGATCGCCCCCTGGACCCTCGGCGTGGCGTCGTACTTCATCGCCGGCTGGCCCGGTGTGATCGTCGGCTTCTTCTGGTCGACGGTGCTGCTGTGGCACGGCACCTTCACGGTGAACTCGCTGGCCCACGTGATGGGCCGGCGCCGCTACGCCACCACCGACACGAGCCGGAACTCGGCCCTCATCGCCCTGTGGACCGGCGGCGAGGGCTGGCACAACAACCACCACTACTACCAAGCGGCCGCCCGCAACGGCTTCTTCTGGTGGGAGTACGACCCGACCTACTACGGGCTCAAGGTCCTCTCGTGGTTCGGCATCGTGCGCGACCTCAAGGTCCCGCCGGCGAGGGTGCTCAACGGCGCCCGGGTCGGCGAGGGCAGCTTCGACGTCGGCATGTTCAAGGCCCACTGGGGCAAGGCCACCGCCGCCGTCGCCGCCCACACCCGCAAGGCGTCGTCGGACACCTCCGACGACGAGCTCACCCGCCGCGAGGCCCTGGCCGACCAGGTCCACGCCTCCCGCGAGGCCCTCGAGGAGAGCGTCCGCACCGCAATGCAGGCGGCCGAGGACCTCGCCCACCTGAGCCGCAAGCAGCGCGCCGCGGCCCGCTGAACGACCCCCCGGCTACTGCAAGCCGGCGTTGAGCTTGTCGAGGGCTTGTTCCTCGGTGACGTCGAGGGCGAAGCTGAGCTCGGACACGAGGATGCCCCGGGCCCGCTCGAGCATCGACTTCTCGGCCGTCGAGAGGCCCTTGCCGGCCTCGCGCAGGGCCAGGTTCCGCACCACCTCGGCGACCTGGTAGACGTCGCCCGACTTCATCTTCTCCTGGTGGTTCTTGAACCGCCGGCTCCAGTTGGCCGGCTCGCGCACGTCGCGCTTGCCGATCAGCCGGAAGAGGTCCTCGACGTCGGACTTGCTGATCGGCGGGCGCATGCCCACCTCCTCGGCCTTGTCGACCGGGACCCGCAGGGTCAGCTCGCCGTGCACCATGTGGAGGACGAGGTACTCCTTCTTCTCGCCGAAGGCCTCGATCTTCTCCTTCTTCTTGATCACCGCGGCACCGTGGTGCGGGTAGACGACGCGGTCACCGACCTTGAAGGTCACAAGCAGGCTCCTGAGGGCGTAGAGGCAGCGCACCATTGTGCCACCTGGAGGCCTCCGTTCCTCAGCCCGGCTCGGCCGTGGGCAGGTGGCGACCGTCGGGCAGCGACTCCCACCCGATCCGCACCCGGTCGCCCACGGCGATGGCCGCCGGGTCGGCGAAGCCGTGGGCCTGGAGCATCATGCGGACGCCCTCGACGAGGTCGACGAGCACCACGGCGTAGGGAGCCCGGTCGGCCAGGCCGGGGTGGTTGGGCTTGGGCTGGACCGAGACGGCGTGGACGGTGCCCTCGCCCTCGGCGTCCCGCCACTCGATCGCCTCGGAGAGGCACGACGGGCAGAAGCCGCGGGGGTACCAGTGCGGCTCGCCGCAGTCGGCGCACCACGGGAGCGTGAACCGCCGCTCGCGGCTGGCGTCCCAGAAGGGCGTGCCGGCGGGCGACATCGGGGGTGCGAAGCGCTCGGCCATCAGAGCGTCGCCTCCGTCCCGAGCACCACGGTGGCCATGGCCGACAGGACCCCGCCGCTGCCGTGGGCGACGGCCACCTCGGCCCCCGGCACCTGCCGGGGACCGGCCTCGCCCCGGAGCTGGCGGACCGCCTCGACCAGCAGGAAGATCCCGTACTGGCCGGGGTGGGTGTAGGCCAGGCCGCCGCCGTTGGTGTTGCCCGGCAGCGCCCCGCCCGGCCGCAGCGGGCCGTCGGCCACGAAGGCCCCGCCCTCGCCCTTGGGGCAGAAGCCGAGGTCCTCGAGCGCCAGCAGCACGGTGATGGTGAAGGAGTCGTAGAGCTCGACGACGTCGACGTCGGCGGGGCCCAGCCCGGCGATGCGGAAGGCCTCCCGCCCGGAGACCACGCCGCCGGTGGTGGTGAGGTCGGGCATCTGGCTGATCATCGAGTGGGTGTGGCCGACCCCGGCGCCGAGCACGGCGACCGGCGGCTTGGCCAGGCCGCGGGCCCGCTCGGTCGACGTGAGCACGACCGCCCCGGCGCCGTCGGTGACGAGGCAGCAGTCGAGCTTGTGGAGCGGCGAGGCCTCCATCGGCGAGGCGAGCACGTCCTCGACCGTGATCGGGTCCTGGAGGCGGGCCCGGGGGTTCATCGCCGCCCACTCCCGGGTCTGGACGGCGATCTCGGCCAGCTGCTCGGACGTGGTGCCGAACTCGTGCATGTGGCGGCTGGCGGCGAGGGCGTAGGCGCCCATCGGGAGGCGCAGGCCGTGCGGGAACTCCCACTCCATGTTGGGCGTGACGCCGGCGGCGTTGGCCCGGCTCCCCCAGCCCCCGGTGCCCCGCTTGAAGTCCGAGCGGGGTGTCGCCGCGTAGACGACGACCACGACCTCGGCCAGCCCGAGGGCGATGGCCGCCGCCGCGTGCTGGACGTGGATCTCGAAGCTCGACCCGCCGGTCTGGGTGGTGTCGGTCCAGCGGGGCGTGATGCCGAGGCGCTCGGCCAGCTCCAGGCTGGCGGCCCAGCCCACCGGGTTGTTGATGGCGACGCCGTCGACATCGGCCAGGGTGAGGCCGGCGTCGGCGAGCGCCTCGCGGATCATGCGGGCCTCGATCTGCGGGACGGTGCCCGGGATCTGGCCGCTGGCGTCGGCGGCGTCGGCCACGCCGACGATGGCGGCGGCGCCGCGGAGGGGGTGGTCGGACACGCCGCCTTCGTAGCAGTTCCTTGACCGCCCGGTCAGGTCTGGACTTGCAGGGCGCGTGCAAGTTGTTGCTGACAGGCGTACTGTCAGGCCATGGAGCAGACCGCCGCCCGCGTCGTCCCTCCCGGCCCGCAGGAGCCCTTCGTCGAGGGGGAACCGCTGGCCACCGGGCTCAACCCGTTCGTGCCCGGCTTCTTCGACGACCCCTACCAGCAGTACCGCGAGCTACGCGAGACCGACCCGGTCCACCACTCCCCCCTCGGCATGTGGTTCCTGTCCCGCTGGGAGGACTGCCACAAGGTGCTGCGCCTGCCGGGCACGTCGGTCGACGACCGCAACGCCACCATGGTGCTCCGCCGCGAGCTGACCTCGGCCTTCGAGGCCCGGGACCAGCGCCGCAGCCGGTCGATCCTCGGGCTCGACGCCCCCGATCACACCCGCATCCGCAAGCTGGTGTCGAAGGCGTTCACGCCCCGCACCGTGGCCCGGCTGGAGGCCCGGGTGGCCGAGGTGGCCGACGAGCGGCTCGACGCGGCGGCGGCCCGCTCGGCCGACGAGGGCTCGGTCGACCTGATCGAGGCCCTCGCCTTCCCGCTGCCGTTCCAGGTGATCCACGAGATGCTGGGCATGCCCGACTCGGTCGAGGCCGAGGTGCTGCGGGGCCTCAGCCAGACCGTCACCCAGTCGCTCGACCCGGTGCTCGCCACCGTCCACGCCGAGGAGATCGCCGAGGCCGGCGAGCAGCTCTTCGGCATCATCGGCGAGGCCATCGCCTGGAAGCGCGACCACCTCGACGACGACCTCCTCAGCGCCCTCGTGCTGGCCGAGGAGGAGAACTCGCACCTCACCGACGACGAGCTGCGCGACAACGTCACCCTCCTCTACCTCGCCGGCCACGAGACGACGGTCAACCTGATCGGCAACGGCCTGCTGGCCCTCCTCCGCCACCCCGACCAGGCCGCCCGGCTGCGCGACGACCCCGGCCTCGACGCCGGCGCCATCGAGGAGCTGCTCCGCTACGACTCGCCCGTCCAGTTCTCCCGGCGGATCGCCCTCGAACCGTTCGAGGTGGCCGGCCAGGAGGTCGCCGTGGGCGAGATCGTCATGACGGGCCTGGGCGCCGCCAACCGCGACCCGGCCAAGTTCGGCCCCACCGCCGAGCAGCTCGACGTCACCCGGGCCGACGCCCACCACCACATCAGCTTCGGCAGCGGCGTCCACCACTGCCTCGGCGCCGCCCTCGCCCGCCTGGAGGGCCGGACCACGATCCCTCGGGTCCTGCGCCGCTTCCCCGACGCCCAGCTGGCCACCGACGAGATCGAGTGGAACGGCCGCATCGTCCTCCGCGGCGTCAGCGCCCTCCCGGTGACCCTGGGCTAGGACCTGTCCTGCGAATCGCCTCAAGGTGCCTGGCACCTTGAGGCGATCGGGCAGGGCAGCTCCTACCCCTGCTGGGCCTGCATCGACTCGAGCGTGGCCTTCATCTGGGCGTGGACCAGGTTGACGGCCTGGAGGGGGCGGATCATCACCCGGAACTCGACGATCTTGCCGTCGTCGTCGCAGCGGATGATGTCGATGCCGTTGACGTACTTGCCCTCGACGGTGGTCTCGAACTCGAGCACGGCGGTGTCGCCGTCGAGGACGTGCTTGGTGTAGCGGAACCCGCCGCTCCCCTCGCTGGCCGGGGCGCCCTCGGGGCGCTCGCCGGGGAGGGTCTGGCCGGCGGCCATCAGGTACATCGTGGTGATCGCCTTGCCCTCCTGGGGCGTGTAGACGATCGGCGAGTAGAAGACGACGTCGTCGTGGAGCAGCTCGTCGAGCCCGCCGGGCAGCTCGCCCCGGAGGTGAGCGTGCCAGCGTTCGATCACGTCGTGGATGGGTCCGTCGGCCATGGGCCGGACCCTACGACGCCGGGGCCCCGGTGACGTCCCAGACGTGGTGCACCGGGTCGTGGACCAGGTACCGGGCGAAGGTCGTGACGGTGAAGCGGGACCCGTCGCTGCGGAGGCCGACCCGGTCGTGCTGGTCGGGCGTGACGGCGGCGAAGGAGGCGGCGAGGACCTCGGCGGCGGCGACGAGCTCGTCGGCCACGACGGCCGGGTCCTGCTCGCCGTAGCGGTCGGCGACGGCGGTGGCGTCCTGGTCCCAGTTGGCGAAGGTGGCGCCCTCGGGCCCGGCGTCGAGCATCAGATGGAGCCGGGTGTCGAACAGCCGGAAGACGTCCCGCACGTGGCAGGCGTACTCCAGCGGCGACCACACCTCCGGGCGGGGCCGGACGGCCACGTCGTCACCGGCCAGGAGCGTGACCCAGGTGGCGGCGTTGCCCCTCACGATGGGGGCGACGTCCTCCACCCCCACGGCGGTGGCGACGAACCCGCACTCCGGGCACGGCCGCTCCAGCACCCACGTCCAGTCCTTGTCGTCCGGCACGATCGCATCACCCATCCCGCCACGCTACGAGCCCCACCCCCGGCCCACGAGAGCGATTGCTGCCACGAGCGCGATCGAAGACGACGACGATCCGCCCGGCGCAGCCGCTGGGGGTCTGGGGGTCCCCCCCAGGAAGGACCGCCGGAGGCGAGGAACGAGGCGGAGGCGGTCACAACAGCCCGAGCGCAGCGAGGCCCTTCAATTCGAGGAGGAGAGCGAGCGAAGCGAGCTCTCCGACGAGACGACCTAGACGTCGAGGAAGCGGCCGACGGCGAAGCCGGAGCCGATGGCGCCGATGACGATGCCGATGCCGATCAGCCAGACCGACTGGCCGACGACGGTGCCGAGCGTGAAGTCGAAGCCGTCGAAGACGTCGAGGTACTCCTCGCGGGCCAGCGACTGGAACACGACCGAGTTGAGGGCGATCAGCAGGCCGAGGGCCATCACCCCGCCGAGCAGGGCCTGGAACATGCCCTCGAGGATGAACGGGACCCGGATGAACCAGTTGGTGGCGCCGACCAGCTTCATGACCTCGATCTCGCGCCGGCGGGCGAACATGGCCGTGCGGATCGTGTTGTAGATCAGCAGGATCGACACCAGGGCGCTGATGGCGAAGGCGGCCCGCACGCCGTTCTGGAGCTTCTCGGACAGCTCCTGGATGGCCCGGATGGCCTCCGAGGCGCTCTGGACCTCGAACACGCCGGCCTCGCCGTCGAACACCGAGCGGAGGGCGTTGACCGACTCGATGTCGGGGTTGGTGGGCTTGACCCGGAACGAGGTGGGGACGTCCTCGGGGCGGAGCAGGTCCCGCATCGTGGGTTCGTCCTTGAACAGGTCCTGGGCCTCCTCGAAGGCCTCCTCGCGATCGACGTAGGTCGCCTCGCGGACCTCGGGGTTGTCGTCGAGCGAGCGCTGGAGGGCCTCGACCTGGGCGTCGGTGACGTCGGTCTCGAGGAAGATGATGATGTCGACGTCGCCGCGGAAGTTCCGGTTGAGGTTCTCGACGCCCTCCCCGACGAGGAGCGAGACCCCGGCCATGGTCAGGGCGATGGCCACCGTCACCACCGAGGCGATGGTGAGGGTGGGGTTGCGGCCCAGGTTCTGGGCGGTCTCCCGGGCGACGTATCCGACGTTGAGGGCCACGGCGACCTACTCGTAGACGCCGCGCGCCTGGTCGCGGATGATCGTGCCCCGGTCGAGCTCGATCACCCGCCGACGCATGGTGTCGACGATGCTGCGGTCGTGGGTGGCCATGACCACCGTGGTGCCGGTGCGGTTGATCCGGTCGAGCAGGCGCATGATCCCCACGGAGGTGGCCGGGTCGAGGTTGCCGGTGGGCTCGTCGGCCAGGAGGATCAGCGGTCGGTTGACGAAGGCCCGGGCGATCGAGACGCGCTGCTGCTCACCGCCCGAGAGCTCGTCGGGGTAGTTCTTCTGCTTCTTGGCCAGGCCGACCAGCTCGAGGATGGCCGGGACCTGGGTCTTGATCACGTGGCGGGGCCGCCCGATGACCTCCAGGGCGAAGGCCACGTTCTCGTAGACGTTCTTGTTCTGGAGCAGCTTGTAGTCCTGGTAGACGCTGCCGATGTTGCGGCGCAGGTACGGGATCTTCCACGAGCTGAGGTCGCCGATGTCCTTGCCGGCGACGTAGATGTGGCCGGCCTGCGGCTGCTCCTCCCGGTTGAGCAGGCGGAGGAGGGTGGACTTGCCGGAGCCCGACGGGCCCACCAGGAACACGAACTCGCCCTTGCCGATCTCGAAGGACCCGTCCTTCAGGGCGACGACATCGCCCTTGTAGACCTTGGTGACGTTCTCCAGCTTGATCATCCGGGGGGCGACGTTACAGGGGTGTGACCCTCGATCCGCGGCACCCGCAGCGACGGGTGAGAGGTGTCACACGACGGCGCCGGGGCGCTCAGGTGGCGTCGAGGTCCTCGGTGCGGCGCCAGCGCAGGTAGGCCTCCATGAACGGCTCGACCTCGCCGTCGAGGACGTTGTCGACCTGCGCCGTCTCGTGGTCGGACCGGAGGTCCTTCACCATCTGGTACGGCTGCAGCACGTAGGAGCGGATCTGGCTCCCGAAGCCGACCGAGCGCTGCTCGCCCCGGATCTCGGCCAGCTCCTCCTCCCGCTCCAGGCGGGCGACCTCGGCCAGCTTGGCCTTGAGGATCTGCATCGCCCGGTCCTTGTTCTGGTGCTGGCTGCGCTCGTTCTGGCAGGACACCACGATGCCGGTGGGGTTGTGGGTGATGCGGACCGCCGAGTCGGTCACGTTGACGTGCTGGCCGCCGGCGCCCGAGCTGCGGTACACGTCGATGCGGAGGTCCTTGTC
>DASTYI010000158.1:0-30285 GCA_035765045.1 Iamia sp.
AGGGCCGGGGCCGGCAACCCCGCACGGACAAGTCCCCAGAAAGGCACGAAGCCAGTCAGTCGGCGGGTCACGTGCAGGGCCACCAGCCAGCAGCCCAGCACCACGGCCGACCCGCTGCCCGCATCCTCACAGTCAGTCGGCGGCGGGGGGGCCGAGGAGCTCGATGTCGATGTCGACCTTGATGGTCGAGCCGATGCCGGCACCGAGGGCGCCGAAGCCGAGGCCGAAGTCCTTGCGGCGGATCTCGGTGCTGGCCTCGAAGCCGGCGTGGATCAGCCCGTCGGGCGGGAACACCGAGGCGCCGACGAAGACGACGTCGAGGGTGTGGGGGCGGGTGACGTCGCCGATCGTCAGCTCGCCCTCGACGGTCCAGTCCTCGCCGTCGCCGCTGATCGCCGTCGAGCGGTAGGTCAGCGTCGGGCGGACGGCCACGTCGATCAGGTCGGGCGAGCGGAGGTGGGCGTCGCGATCGGCGTTGCCGGTGTCGACCGAGGCCAGGTCGACCGTGGCCGTGAGCACGGTGTCGGCGAGCGTCTCGCCCACGACCAGCTCGGCGGTGACACCGGTGAAGGTGCCGCGGACCTTGGCCCAGCCGATGCGCTTGACGCTGAAGCCGACGGCGGTGTGGTTGGCGTCGACGGTCCAGGTGCCGGGGACGAGTGGGAGGGCGGTGGTGGTCGTGTCGGTCATGGCCGCCACCTTCCGCCCGGCGCCCGCCGGCAGGGAGACCACACCGAGCCTGGGAGGACGGATCCTGGCCCTCACAGGGCCACGCTGATCGGCCGGCGACGGCGGCACACTGGCCCGATGGTCGAGGGCGAGCTGGGAGCGTTCCTGCGGGGTCGGCGCGAGGCCACCTCGCCCGAGTCGGTCGGGTTGACCTCGGGGCCCCGGCGGCGCACGCCCGGCCTGCGCCGCTCGGAGCTGGCCACCCTGGCCGGTGTCTCGGTCGACTACCTGATCCGCATCGAGCAGGGCCGCGACACCAACCCGTCGGCCCAGGTGGTGGCGGCGCTGGCCGACGCCCTCCGCCTCGACGAGGCCGAGATGACCCACCTCCGGATGCTGTCGATGATCGGCCACAGCGCCGAGCTGTGCCCCTCGCAGCTGCCGGCGGCCCGGACGGTGCGGCCCCCGGTGCGGGCCCTCCTCGACCGGATGGAGCCGACGCCGGCCGTCGTGCTCAACCACGTGTCCGACCTCCTCGCCTGGACCGAGGGCTACGACCGGCTGGTCCGCCCCCTCGGCCTCCTCGACGGCGACCAGCCCAACCTCGTCACCCACGTCTTCACCGACGAGCGGGCCCGCACCGCCTACCCGGACTGGGACGACGTGGCCGCCGACCTGGCCGCCGGCCTCCACGCCGAGCAGCGGGCGCCCGACGACGAGGCCCGCGCCCTCGCCGCCCACCTCGCCGAGGTCGCCGGCGCCACCTTCACCGACGTGTGGGACCGCGGCTCGGTCACCTCGCGCCGCACCGGCGTCCACGCCATCGCCCACGCCGACGTCGGCGTCCTCCGGCTGGCCTTCGAGATCCTCGACCTGCCCGACCCCGACCGCCAGCGCCTCGTCGCCTACCTCCCGGCCGACGAGGCCACCGCCACCGGGCTCGACCGCCTCGCCGGCCGGGCCCCCGGCCAGCTCCGCGCCGTCGGCGAGGCCTGACGCGACCGATCCCGACCAGAACCCGTTCTCGTCGGGGTCGGTCGCGGTGGGCCGATCTGGCGCGGCGAGGTCGCGTGGGCGCGACGTCGCCGCGCCAGAACGGAGGAGGGGTGGGACGGTGGAGGAGGTCAGGGCTGGCGGCCGATGAAGGCGATCAGCCGGTCCTGCTCGCTGGCGTCGTCGGGGACGGCGACCCGGGGCCCGTAGTGGCCGCTCTGGCGGAGGACCTCGTCGAGCGGCTCCATCCCGACGAGCAGGGCGTGGACCTCGTCGGGGTCGAGGCGCTCGTCGCCCCCGGTGGCGCGGGCCAGGTCCCACTGGTGCATGAGGACGTCGGAGGTGCCGAGGCGGTCGACGGCGTCGGCGAAGGACATGGTGCCGGGGCGGATCTCCCGCTCGACGGGGGCCACGGCCGGGTCGTCGAGCGCCGCCTGGATGGCGTCGCGCAGCGCAACCCAGACCCCCGCCGGGTCGTCCTCGAGCGACGGGCCGGTGGGGCGGGGCACGCCCCAGGTGTCGAGGAACAGCCCCGAGAACCACTCGTCGAGGTGGCCGATCACGTCGCGGGCCCGCCAGCCCTCGGGTGGGGCGGGGGCGTCCCAAGCCTCGGCGGGGACGGCGTCGACGACCCGGGTGAAGTCGGCGGCGATGCGGCGGAAGCGGTCGGACTGCGGGCTCATGGACGGTGAGACGTCGCCGCCGCGCCGCGCTCATCGGTCGGCAGGTAGGCGGCGAGCACGGCGGCCCGGTCGTCGAGGTCGTCGGCCTCGGACCGGCCCCGGGCCCGCAGGGCGGCGGCCTGCTCACGCAGCTCGTCGCGCTCGGCGGCGAGGAGGGCGACGACGTCGGCGTCGGTGAGCTCCCGGCGGGCCACGTCGCCGGCCAGCCCGGTGGCGACGGTCGGGCCGGCGGGGTCGACGGCCTCGGCGTTGGCCAGGGCGGCCAGGGCGGTGCGGAGGACCGAGGTCCGGGTGCCGTCGCCGCTCTTGAGCGCGGCGACGAGGTCGGATCGCAGGCGCTCGGGGATCGTGGTCATCCCGCCAGGTTGCCCGCGGCCCGGCCCCGGCGGCGCCCGAGTTCCGGCGCGGTGGTGACCCGCCGGCGGTGCACCAGGGCGCGGGAACCGCTGACGCGACCGGTCGACCTCCTCGCCCCGTGGGGCGTCAGCCGTCGGCGAGGCGGGCGGGGAAGCCGCCGGTGGCGACGGGGCCCCAACGCTCGGGCGTGATGCGCAGCAGCGACTTGCCCTGGCGGGCCATGGCGGCGCGGTACTCGTCCCAGTCCGGGTGCTCGCCGGCGACGGCCCGGTAGTAGTCGACCAGCGGTTCGAGGGCGTCGGGCAGGTCGAGCACCTCGGCCGACCCGTCGACCTGGACCCACGGCCCGTCCCACTCGTCGGAGAGCACCAGCACGGTGGCCCGCCCCCGGCGGCGGAGGTTGGCCGTCTTGGCCCGCTCGGGGTAGGTCGAGACGACGATCCGGCCCTCGGCGTCGACCCCGGCGGTGACCGGTGAGAGCTGGGGCCGACCGTCGGCCCGCTCGGTCACCAGCACCATGCGGTGCCGGGGACGGACGAAGGCGAGGAGGGCGTCGCGGTCGACCTCGGTGGTCGTGGCGATCGTGGGGCTCATGACCCGAGCCTGGCGACGACCCCGGCGACCGGCAACGTCGCCGTCGTAGCCTGCCGGCCCGTGGGGATCCCGACCGACGCGCGAGCGATCCCCCAGGGTCCCGCCCCCGGGCCCTCGCCACCGTGGGCGCGCCGTGACCGCCGCCGTGCTGGAGCTGGTCGCCCGGGCGTCGATGCTCGGCCACCAGGGCGACCGGGCCGCGGCCCGGGCCCTGCTGGCCGAGGCGTGGGCGGCGACGGCCGACGGCCCCGCCGTGCTGCGCTGCGCCGTGGCCCACGCCCGGGCCGACGTCGAGGACGACCCCGGGGACGAGCGGGCCTGGGACGAGCGGGCCCTCGCCGAGGCCGACGTCGCCGCCGCCGAGCCCCCCGTCGCCGGCCTGCCCCCGATCACCGCCCTGCGGCCGTCGCTCCACCTGAACCTGGCCGACGTCCACCGCCGCCTCGGCGACCCGGTCGCGGCCCGCGCCCACGTGGCCCACGGACGGGCCGCCCTGGCCGCCCTCCCGCCCGACGCCCCGCAGCCGCACGTCGCCGCCGCCCTCGACCGGATCGAGCTGCCACCGCCTGCCGTCACCCCTCCGGGGGAGCGGTACGGTGACCCCCGATGACCGCCACCACCGAGCCCACCGCCGAGGACCGCCGGGCCGAGCTGGAGGGCCAGCTCGACGGGTACCGGCGCGAGCTCACCGGCTACTGCTACCGGATGCTCGGCTCGTCGTTCGACGCCGAGGACGCCGTCCAGAACGCCATGGTGCGGGCCTGGCGGGCGCTCGACCGCTTCGACGGCCGGTCGTCGCTGCGGACCTGGCTGTATCGCATCACCCACAACGTCTGCCTCGACATGCTGCGGGGCTCGCAGCGCCGCGCCCTCCCGATGGACCTCGGCCCGCAGTCCACCGCGGATGTCACCCTCGGGGCCCCGCTGGGCGGCGAGACCTGGCTCGAGCCCATCGCCACCGGCCAGGCCGTCCCCGACGACCTCGACCCGGCCGAGCGGGCCGTCCAGTCCGAGTCGATCCGCCTCGCCTTCGTCGCCGCCCTCCAGGCGCTGCCGCCCAAGCAGCGGGCGGTGCTGATCCTCCGCGAGGTGCTGCGCTGGCCGGCGGCCGACGTCGCCGCCCTGCTCGACACCACCGTGGCCGGCGTCAACAGCGCCCTCCAGCGGGCCCGGGCCACCCTCGACGCCGACGACCGGACCCGGCCGACCACCAGCGACGCCGAGGCCGACCGCGACCTGCTGGCCCGCTACGTCGAGGCCTTCGAGGCCTTCGACCTCGACCGGCTGGTGAGCCTGCTCCACGACGACGCCACCCACTCGATGCCGCCGTGGCCGCTGTGGCTCCAGGGCCCGGTCGAGTGGAAGCGGTGGAACCAGGGCCCGGGGGCGGAGTGCAAGGGGTCGCGGCTGCTGCCGGTCGAGATCAACGGCGGGCTCGGCTTCGCCCAGTACCGGCCGAGCGGGCCCGGCGGTCGCCACGAGCCGTGGGCCGTCCACCTGCTGGAGATCGACGGCGACAAGATCGCCAACGTCACCTACTTCGTCGACCTCGACCGCCGGCTGTTCCGCCACCTGGGGCTGCCGGACCACCCCGACGGGGCCCGCCCCGCCTGATCAGCCGTCGGCGGCGCGCCGGCTCCGGAGGCGCACGCTGCGCTCGTTGTAGGGCGCCCACCCGTGCTCGGCGCAGGCGGCGAGGAGCTGGCCCTCGTCGGGGGGCTCGGGCAGCCGGACCCGGTCGATCGCCCGCTCGGCCTTGGCCGGGGGGACCACGACGGTCGCCCCGCAGCGGGGGCACGCGTCGACGTGGAGCCGCCGCTCGGACGGCTCCCAGATCCAGCGCCAGGCCCGGAGCAGGGCCGGGGGCCGGGCCGCCTCAGGCATCGCCGTCGGTGCGGCCCCGGAAGGCGATCATCCCCCCGACGACCACGACCAGGACGATCACGGCGACGATGACGGCCTCGCCGAGACCGACGGTGCGTGCGAGGAGGAACGCCACCCCGCCAGTCTGCCGGGCCCACCCGGTGGCGGCCACGTACCCGCCGTTCCCCCCGGCCCACCCCTCGGAAGGGTAAAGTGTCACCTGTCACGCCGACTAGGGACGGCGTGGCCCCCGGTCGTCAGACGGGACAGCCGTCGGGACCGCAGTCGGTCCCGGCGGCCAGCCCCTCGACCCGCTCGATCACCGGGTGCGACTCGTCCCAGGCCCGCTGGAGGACCTTGCCGAGCAGCTCGGGGGGCTGGGCCCCCGAGAGGGCCAGGCGCCCGTCGACCAGGAAGAAGGGCACGCCGGTGACGTCCATCCGGTGGGCGGCGGCGATGTCGGCCCGCACCTCGCGGGCGTAGGCGTCACCGGCCAGGACGTCGTCGACCTCCTGGGGGTCGAGGCCCACGTCGGCGGCGGCCTTGCGGAGCGTGTCGTGGTCGCCGATCGGGTCGCCGTCGGTGAACGTGGCCCGACCCAGACGGGCCTTCAGGTCGCGCTGGACGCCCCGGTCGAGGGCCAGGTGGAGCAGCCGGTGGGCGTCGAAGGTGTTGCCGCCCCACTGCCGGTCGAAGCGGAAGTCGATCCCCCGCTCGGCGCCCAGGCTGACGATGTGGGCCTGGCGAGCCCGGATCGCCCCCACCGAGGCGCCGTACTTCCGGGCGATGCCGGCGACGTTCTCCTCGGGCGTGGTCGTGCGGGCCTGCGGGTCGAGCTGGAAGGAGTGCAGGACGACCTCGACCTCGTCGGCGTGGGCGAAGTCGCCCAGGGCCACATCGAGGTTGGCCAGCCCCACGAAGCACCACGGGCAGACCACGTCGGACCAGACATCGACACGCATGGGCACCAGAACCTCCCTGGGAGACCCGCTGTTCCCGGCGATAGCGTGGATCGGTGAGCGAGCAGCCCGAGACCAGCGCCGAGCCCGGCTTCGAGGACCTGGGACTGGCCGACGACCTCGTCGCCGCCGTCACCAAGCTGGGCTACGAGGAGCCGACGCCGATCCAGCGCGAGGCCATCCCGGTCCTGCTCTCGGGGCGTGACCTCCTCGGCCAGGCCGCCACCGGGACGGGCAAGACGGCGGCGTTCGCCCTGCCGATCGTCCACGGCCTCGTGCCCGAGGCCCGCCGCCCCTCCTCGCCCACCGCCCTCATCCTCGTGCCCACCCGGGAGCTGGCGATCCAGGTGTCCGAGGCCGTCCACCGCTACGGCCGGGCCGTCGGCGCCCGGGTCGTGCCCGTCTACGGCGGCCAGCCGATCTTCCGCCAGCTGCGGGCGCTCGACGGCGGGGTCGACGTCGTCGTGGCCACGCCGGGTCGCGCCGTCGACCACCTCGGCCGCGGCTCGCTGTCGCTCGCCAGCGTCGAGACGGTCGTGCTCGACGAGGCCGACGAGATGCTCGACATGGGCTTCGCCGAGGACATCGACGAGATCCTCGGGGCCACCCCGACCGAGCGCCAGACCGTCCTGTTCTCGGCCACCATGCCGCCCCGCATCGAGGCCGTCGCCCGCAAGCACCTGACCGACCCGGCCCGCATCGAGCTCGGCCGGCCCCGCCCCGCCGAGGGCGAGGCGCCGGCGGTCACCCAGACCGCCTACCTCGTCCGCCGGGCCCACAAGGCCACCGCCCTGGGCCGGGTGCTCGACGTCGAGGCGCCCGCCGCCGCCATCGTCTTCTGCCGCACCCGGGCCGAGGTCGACACCCTGACCGAGACGCTCAACGGCCGGGGCTACCGGGCCGAGGCGCTCCACGGCGGGTTCGGGCAGGAGCAGCGCGAGCGGGTCATGAACCGGCTCCGCTCGGGGCTCGCCGACCTGATCGTCGCCACCGACGTCGCCGCCCGCGGCCTCGACATCGACCAGCTCACCCACGTCGTCAACTACGACGTCCCCTCCGCCCCCGAGACCTACGTCCACCGCATCGGCCGGGTCGGCCGGGCCGGGCGCGAGGGCGTGGCCATCACCCTGGCCGAGCCGCGCGAGCACCGGATGCTCAAGACGATCGAGAAGGTCACCGGGCAGAAGGTCGACGTCCGCCAGGTGCCGACGGTCGACGAGCTGCGGGCCCACCAGATGGAGGGCACCCGGGCCGCCCTCGACGACCTGCTGGCCGACGACGACCGGGACGAGGCCCTCGACCGGGTGCGGGTCGTCGTCGAGTCGCTGAGCGACGAGCACGACCTGATGGAGGTGGCCCTGGCCGCCGTCAGCCTCCTCCACGAGATGCGGGTGGCCGGCGCCGACGCCGACGACCGCGACATCCCCACCGTCGACATGAGCCAGGAGCGGCCCCGGCGGGAGCGGCCCGACCGGGGCCCCAAGGGCAAGCCCGGCGGCAAGCCCGGGCGCAACACCCACACCGGGGCGGTGATGACCCGGCTCTACGTCAGCGCCGGGCGCAGCGCCCGGGTCGGCCCCGGCGACCTGGTCGGCGCCATCGCCGGCGAGACCAGCCTGACCGGTCGCGACATCGGCTCGATCGACATCCAGGATCGCTTCTCGCTGGTCGAGGTCCCCTCCGACAAGGTCGACGAGGTCATCGCCGCCCTCGGCCGCACCACCCTCCGGGGCCGCAAGGTCCACGCCCGCCGCGAGCGCTACACCCGCCCCTGAGGCGGCGGGCCTCAGCGGGGTTCGGCGCTCCCGGGCTTGCAGGTGCCCAGGTTCCACCTCTGGCCGTTGTAGGTGAAGCCGCACTTCACGACCATCGGGCTCGGGAGGATGCCGTAGTAGGCCCGGATGTCCACCGACGTCGGCCGCCCCGCAGGCCCGAAGTAGTTGGCCTGCAGCTCGTACCGGGACCCGCGGACGGTGCAGACCGTGTACACGAGCTCCGTGGTCCCGTGCCGGGTGGACGACGGCACCTCGCACTCCGCCTCGGAGGCCTTGGCCGAACGGTCGCCCCGCTCGATCCGATAGGCCTCGGCGGCGACCCGCCGCTCCACGTCCAGGTTCGAGGGGGAACACGCCCCCAGGCCGACGACCACCAGGATCGCCAGCACCCCCACACCCACCAGCCGTCGCACCCCATGACCTCCCGCAGCTCGATCCCGCGGGTCCGATCGTAACCACCCCGTCGGAGAACAGCCTCGTACACCATTGGCTGTGACGGGCGGCACCGGTCGGCGTAGGGTGTCGACATGGCGCGTTACCGAGGGTACGCATGACGGGCGTGAGCGAGGCCGACCAGCCCCTGTGGCGGCGGGCGCTGGGCGGGTACGGACCGCTGGTGGTCGCCCTGGCCATCGCCGCCGCCGTGATCGTGGTCGCCCCCAGCACCGGGGAGGAGGCGGTCGAGGCCGCCGACGTCGACGCCGGGATCGAGGGCCAGCCGGCGACCGGCTGGGGTGACACCGTGACCGCCTGCGAGGGCGGCGGGCTCCAGGTCCCCGACGACCCCTACTCCCCGCCCTGCTTCGCCTTCGACGGCGACAACGGCGGCGAGACCAGCAAGGGCGTCAGCGCCGACACCATCACCGTGACGTACCGCCAGACCCCCGAGCCCAACGTGCTGACTCTGCTGGCCCAGCTGATGGGGATCGAGTTCAACGAGACGGCCGAGGACTTCCAGCGGACGGTCTCGGGGCTGATCGACTACTTCAACGCCAACTTCCAGATGTACGGCCGTCAGATCGAGCTGGAGATCTACGACGGCGCCGGCGCCATCACCAGCGAGCTGGTCGGCGGGGGGCGCGAGGCGGCCAGCACCGACGGGCTCAAGGCCGCCGTCGAGATCGGCGCCTTCGCCGACGTCTCGGCCACCAGCCAGCCCTACGCCGAGGCCCTGGCCGCCAACCAGACGATCGCCTTCGGCCCGCCGTACCTCTCCCGCGAGTGGTTCGGCGAGCACCGGCCCTACGCCTGGAGCCTGGCCTCGGACTGCTCGCTGGTGGGCGAGGCGGCCAGCGCCTACGGCCTGGCCCGCCTGATCGGCCGCGACTCCGAGCACGCCGAGGGCGCCCTCCAGGGCGTGCCCCGCAAGATGGCCGTGATCGCCCCCAACAACGCCGAGTACCAGCGCTGCGCCGATGCCGGGCTCCAGGTGATCACCGATGCCGGCCAGAGCATCGACCTCGTCACCGACTACGCCCTCGACCTGGGCCGCATCCCCAACCAGGCGACGTCGATCGCCACCCAGATCGTGCGCCAGGGCATCACCACGGTGTCGTGCTTCTGCGACCCGTTCATGCTGCTCAACCTGACCCAGCAGATCGACGCCGCCGGGGTCGACCCCGAGTGGATCGTCACCGGCGTCGGCTTCGTCGACATCGACCTGATCGGCCAGGGCCTGATGAAGAGCAACGACCAGTGGAAGCGGGCCTTCGGAGCCAGCCCCCTCGGCGTCCAGCCCAAGCTGGAGGACAGCCCCGGCTACAAGGCGTTCAGGTCCGTTCGCCCCGACGAGACGCCCTCGCAGGCCGTCGACATCCTCTACTACCAGCTCTACCAGCTGGCCCTCGGCATCCAGATGGCCGGGCCCGACCTCACCCCCGAGACGCTCGAGACCGGGCTGTTCAGCTACCCCGAGCACACCGGCCCGGCGGGGACCTGGGACTACTTCCCCGAGTCCTACACGCCGATCATCGACCTGCGCGAGGTGCGCTGGGACGCCGAGGCGACCTCGCCGTTCAACGGCCAGCCCGGCACCTACGTCGGTGACGGGCCCCGCTTCCGGCGCGAGGACGTGGCCGAGATCCTCGGCGACGACGTCGACATCTTCGAGACCGATCCCGAGGGGGGTGACGAGGGTGAGTGACAAGAACCTGCGGATCGCCGGGCTGGCGTTCCTCGCCTTCCTCGCCCTCGGCTTCGGCGGCCTCTACGACGTCGAGATCGGCGTCGTGCTCCAGGGCGCCGCCCTCGGCGTCGGCACCGGGCTGATGGCGGTCGGACTGGTGCTCGTCTACCGGACGACCCGGGTCATCAACTTCGCCTACGGGGCCATGGGCACCGCCTGCGGCGCCCTCGCCGCCGGGCTGACCCTCGGCCTGGAGTGGAGCTGGTGGATCACCGCCCCGCTGTGCATCGGCGCCGGCGTCGGGCTCGGCGTCGGTGTCGAGCTGGCCGTCATCCGCCGCTTCCGCACCGCCCCGCGCCTGGTGCTCACCGTCGCCACCATCGGGCTGGCCCAGGCCCTCGGCGGCCTCGCCCTGTTCATGCCCGACTGGTTCGACATCCCCTCGGCCATCCCGGGCTTCGACACCGCCCTGTCCGAGGCCTCCTGGCGGGTGGGCAGCACCAGCCTCGACGGCAACCACCTGGCCCTCGCCGCCCTGGCCCCGGTCGCCCTGGCCGGGCTCCTCCTCTACCTGTACCGCACCGAGTCGGGCACGGCGGTGCGGGGCCTGGCCGAGAACGTCGACCGGGCCCGGCTGCTCGGCATCCCCGTCAACCGGCTCAACGTCCAGCTGTGGGCGATCATCGGCGGGCTGGCCGCCCTGACCATCGTGCTCAAGGCGCCGGTCCAGGGCCTGCCGGTCGACGCCGCCTCGGGGCCGACGATCCTGCTGGCCCCGCTGGCCGCCGCCGTGGTCGCCGGGATGCGCTCGCTGTGGGGCGCCTTCCTGGCCGGCATCGCCATCGAGATCATCGACCAGCTGGTGCAGATCAACCTGACGCCGCGGTCGTGGAGCTACGTGGTGCTGCTCGCCATCATCGTGGCCGGGCTGTTGCTCCAGCAGGGCGCCGTCGGGCGGGCCGACGCCGGGGAGGGGTCGTGGTCGACCGTCGGGCTGTCGCACCGCCTCCCGGCCCGGCTGGCCGCCCTCCCCGAGGTGCGCGCCGCTCGCGTCGTGCTCGCCCTCGTCATCGCCGCCGGGCTCCTCCTGATCCCGCTGGCCGGGAGCCCGAGCCAGATCCGCACCGGCACCGTCGCCCTCGTCTACGCCATGGTCGCCATGTCACTGGTGGTGCTGACCGGCTGGGGCGGGTCGGTAAGCCTGGGCCAGATCGCCCTGGTGGGCGTGGGCGGGGTGGTCGCCGCCAACCTGATCGACGACCTGAACCTCGACCTCTTCCTCACCCTGGCGCTGTCGGCGGTGGCCGGCGGGATCGTCGCCGCCATCATCGGCATCCCCGCCCTGCGGGTGTCGGGCCAGCTGCTGGCCGTGTCGACGATGGCCTTCGCCGTCGCCCTCCAGCAGCACGTGGTCCAGCCGGCCAACTACGAGGAGATCATCCCGTCGACCTACGAGCGGCCCGAGCTGTTCGGCCGCTGGGCGCTGACCTCGGAGACGACCCTCTACCTCCTGGCCCTCGTCATGGTCGTCGCCGGCGCGCTGGTGATCACCAACCTGCGCCGCACCCGGACCGGGCGGGTCATCTCCGCCACCCGCGACAACACCCGGGCCAGCGCCGCGGTCGGCGTCAGCCGGTCGCGCACCACGATCACCGCCTTCGTGTTCTCGGGGATGTTCGCCGGGCTGGCCGGCGGCCTCCACGCCGTCACCCTGGCCAGCCTGGGCGACAACAGCTACCCGGCGTCGGGCAGCCTCGTCGTGTTCTCGATGGCCGTGATCGGGGGCGTCTCGTCGCTGGGCGGCACCCTCGCCGGCGTCGCCCTCATCCAGTGGCTGGGCTACGCCTTCCCCCGGCTCCAGCTGCTGCTCACCGGGGTCGGGTTGCTGCTGATCCTGATGGTGATCCCGGGCGGGCTGGGCCAGGCCCTGGAGAAGGTCCGCGACCGCTTCGCCCTGGCCGTGGCCCGCCGGCGCGGCCTCCCGGCCGTCGACGAGCTCGAGCTGGTCGACCTCACCGCCGCGACCCCCGAGCAGGAGGCCGCCGTCGCCGCCCTGGAGGTCGAGAAGGAGGAGCGGGTGCTCGCCCGCACCGCCGGGCTGGACATCGACGACGGGCCGGCGGCCGACGGCGCCCTGCTGGCGGTGCGCGGGTTGGAGTCGGGCTACGGCTCGCTCCAGGTGCTCTTCGGCGTCGACGCCGCCGTGGCCGAGGGCGACGTGCTGGCCCTGCTCGGCACCAACGGCGCCGGCAAGTCGACCCTCTTCAAGGCGGTGATGGGGCTGCTGCCGGCCACCGGCGGGACGGTCACCTTCGCCGGGCGTGACATCACCGGGATGCCCACCGAGCAGATCGCCCGGCTCGGGCTGTCGATGATGCCGGGCGGCAAGGGCCTGTTCCCCACCCTCACCGTGGCCGAGAACATGCGCATGGCCACCTGGATGCTGCGGGGCGACCGGGAGCGGGCCCAGGTGCGCACCGAATCGATGCTGGCCATGTTCCCGGTGCTGGCCGAGCGCTGGGACCAGGCCGCCGGCGACCTCTCGGGCGGCGAGCAGCAGCAGCTCTCGATCGCCATGGCGTTCGTGACCGAGCCGAAGGTGGTGCTGATCGACGAGCTGTCGCTCGGCCTCGCCCCCACCGTCGTCGGGATGCTGGTCGACAAGGTCCGCGAGCTCCACGACCAGGGCACCACGATCGTCGTGGTCGAGCAGTCGGTGAACGTCGCCCTGCTGATGTGCGAGCGGGCCGTGTTCATGGAGAAGGGCCAGGTCCGCTTCCGGGGGCCGACCGCCGGGCTGCTCGACCGGCCCGACATCCTCCGGGCCGTGTTCATCGGCACCAACGACGACCGCCCCGCCCCGACGGCGGCACCCGACCCCGACGGCCGACCCGACCGGGGCGTGGCCCTCGAGTGCCGGGGGATCACCAAGCGCTTCGGCGGCATCACCGCCGTCGACGAGGTCGACCTAACCGTCCCCCCGGGGGCGATCGTGGGGCTGATCGGCCACAACGGCGCCGGCAAGACGACGCTGTTCGACCTCCTCACCGGCTTCCTCGACGTCGACGGCGGGGTGGTCCGCCTCGGCGGGGTCGACATCACCGACCTCCCGCCCCACCGCCGGGCCGTGCTGGAGGTCGGCCGGTCCTTCCAGGAGGCGCTGCTCTACCCGTCGCTCACGGTCGTCGACTGCGTGAAGGTCGCCCTCGAGCGCCATCTCGCCAACCGCGACCCGGTGGCCGCCGCCCTCCACCTGCCGGCCTCGTCCGACTCCGAGCGGGCCGCCGCCACCCGGGCCGACGAGCTGGTCACGCTGCTGGGCCTCACCCCGTTCCGCGACCGGCCCACCGGCGAGCTGTCGACCGGCACCCGGCGGATCGTCGAGCTGGCCTGCCTGCTGGCCCAGGACCCGGCGGTCGTCCTGCTCGACGAGCCCACCGCCGGCGTGGCCCAGGCCGAGACCGAGGCGCTGGCCCCGATGCTCCGCCGGGTCCAGGCCGAGACCGGCTGCTCGCTGGTCGTCATCGAGCACGACATGGGCCTGCTCACCGAGCTGTGCGACACCTTCGTCGCCCTCGAGCAGGGTCGGGTCATCGCCCAGGGCCCGCCGGCCGAGGTCCTGGCCGACCCCGCCGTCGTCGCCTCCTACCTCGGCACCGACGACGACGTCGTCCACCGCTCCGGCCGCCGCACCACCGAGGTCGACTAGGGGCTCAGGGCTGGGCCAGGTCGAAGTACTCGGTCGAGCTGGCGAGCGCCCGCCACAGCGTCGGCAGCTCGGTGCTCACCGCGATCTGGCCGGCCCAGTAGTCGGTGTCGGCGGTGCTGGCCATCCGGTCGAGCACCAGGCAGTAGGACCCGGAGGCCAGGTCGTCGGGGTCGGCCAGCCCGGTGGTGATGCAGGTCGTCTCGCCGGCGAGGCCGGCCACCCGGAGCCGCGCCGCCTCGGTGCTCTTGATCACGGCGCTGGCCACCTGGCGCCGGGTGCGAGCCCCCGTGTCGAGCTGGCCGGTCCAGTGGTCCCAGCCGGCCTGGTCGGCGTCACGGAACAGGACGATCGAGTACAGCTCGTCGACGAACGAGGCGTTGGTCGACCCGACGTGGGTGAAGTACTCGCCCGGGGGCCGAGCAGGGCGCGAGGGCGAGACGGGCGACGGTCCTCACGCACAGGTGCCCTCCTGCGCGACCGCGGCGGTGACCGTGGCGAAGCCGGCCACGTAGCGGGCCAGGTCCTCGTCCCGGATCGTCCCGTCCTGGGCGTCGTCGACCCCGGCCCGGACGGTCTCGGCGGCGGGGCGGACGGCGGCGGGGCTGTCGGTCACGAAGTCGGGCGTGTAGGTGAAGGCCAGCAGCCGCCGCACCCGCTCGACCTGCTCGGGCTCCGCCGGGATCCGCCCGGTGGCCATGCCCAGGCCGCGCTCGTAGTCGAACGCCACGCCCGGGCAGCTGGCCCGGTCGTCGTCGAGGTCGCGCCCGACGCCACCGCCGATCGACGTGGTGCCGACCTGGGTGGCGGCGTAGGCGACGCCGGCGGCCACGCCCACCACGGCGACGACGGCCACGGCGACCGCCGTCGCCCTACGCCAGCTCATGGTCCAGTTGTGGCGATCGCCGAACGGGTTCAGGTTGCGGTGCATCACCACCCGACGGTCGCGGCGACGGCGAGGGTGCGCCTGTGCCATGAGATGCCCATGTCCGGATCTCCCTCTCCCGTGGTGATCTGACACCATCGGACCTTTCCATCGGTGCGCGATCCGTACATCTGATGCCAACAGGCACCAGACGCCTGAGAGGTGTCAGCCGAGGGGGAGGCGGTGCTGGGCGGGGTCGGCGGCGAGGGCGGGGAGGTCGCGGGGGGTGAGGTCGAGCTGGTCGGGTGGGGCCGGGGCGCCGAGGAGGAAGCCCTGGGCCCGGGGGCAGCCGAGGGCGCGGAGGGCGGCCAGCTGCTGGGCCGTCTCGACCCCCTCGGCCACGACCGACAGCCCGAGAGCGCGGCCCAGGGCGAGGACGGCCCGCACGATCTCAGTGTCGCTGTGGTCCTCGCCCAGGCCGGCCACGAACGAGCGGTCGAGCTTGAGGGCGTCCATCGGGAACCGCTTGAGGTAGGCCAGCGAGCTGTAGCCGGTGCCGAAGTCGTCGAGCCACAGCCGCACGCCCATCTCGTGGAGGGCGTCGATCGTCCGCCCGGTCGAGCGGTCGGCGCCGATCACGGTGTCCTCGGTGAACTCGAGCACCAGGTCTCGGGGGCGCAGCCCGTGCCGGTCGAGGGTGGCGGCCAGGCGGGACGCGAAGGCCGGCGAGCCCAGCTGCCGGGCCGAGACGTTGACGCTCACGAACGGCACCGCCGGCTCGGTCCCGGGCGCCGACCGGCCGCGGGCCAGCTCCCGGCCGACCGCATCCAGCACGGCCTCGCCGAGGGGCACGATCAGCCCCCGGTCCTCGGCCACGGCGACGTACTCGCGGGGCGGCTCGATCCGGCCGTCGGCGACGGGGATGCGCACCAGCGCCTCGGTGCCGACGACCGTGCCGTCGGTCAGGTCGACGATCGGCTGCTGGTGGACGACGACCCGCCCGTCGTCGAGGGCGCGGCGCAGCGTCGCCTCGACGGTCGCCCGGCGCTGGGCCGCCACCCGCAGCGCCTCGTTGAAGACCTCGACCCGGTTCCGCCCCCGCTCCTTGGCCCGGTAGAGGGCGGCATCGGCGTCGCGCAGCAGCCGCTCGGGCGGGTGGCCGGTGTCGAAGGCCATCCCGATCGAGGCCGACACGGCGATCGTCGTCCCGTCGCCCACGGTGACCGGCACCTCCAGGGCGGCCCGGATGCGATCGGCGAGGGCGGCGACGTCGGCGTCGTCACCCCCCTCGGCCACCACGACGAACTCGTCGCCGCCGAGCCGGGCCACGGTGTCACCGGCCCGGACGGCCCGGCGCAGCCGGCTGGCCACCTCGACCAGCAGGTGGTCGCCCACCTCGTGGCCCCGCTCGTCGTTGACGTGCTTGAACCGGTCGAGGTCGACGAACAGCAGCGCCACCCGCTCACCCCGCCGGCGCGAGCGTTCGAGCCCCTGGCCGATCCGGTCCATGAGCAGCGCCCGGTTGGGCAGCCCGGTCAGCTGGTCGTGGAAGGCCTGCCAGGCCAGCTGGGCGGCGGCCTCGGCCCGCTCGGTGATGTCGCGGACGTTGCCCACGATCCCGCCCACGGCGGGGTCGTCGAGCCGGTTGGTGGCGACGATCTCCAGGTGGCGCCAGCCGTCGTCGCCCCGGTACCGCGCCTCGACCCGCACGGTGGCGCCGGGCGTGGCCCCCAGCTCGACGAGGGCCTCCAGGGCCCGGTCGGCGTCGTCGGGGTGGACCCGGTGCCAGTGCATCTGCTCGCCGGCCTGGAGGGGGTGGCCGAGGACGGTCTCGGCCGTGGGGCTGGCGTAGCGGACGATCCCCTGCTCGTCGTGGACGCAGATCAGGTCGGCGCTGCGCTCGAGGAAGGCCTCCAGCAGCACCTTGCTGGCCCGGACCTCCTCGTCGGCCACCCGCTGGGCGGCGGCCAGGGCCAGCTCGTGGGAGATGTCGGCGAAGGCGATGACGATCGAGGCGACGGCGCCGCTGTCGTCGAACACCGGCTCGGTGGCCAACCGCAGGGCGACACGCTCACCGTCGTCGCGGACGATGTACATCACCCGGTCGGTGACGGGCTCGCCGGTCAGGGCGGTGTGGATGATCGGCCGCTCCTCCAGCGGGAGCAGGCGCCCGTCGGCGTCGTAGGTGTCCCAGCCCCCGGTCCGCACCCGCTCGGTGAAGGTGGCCGGGTCGGCCCCGAGGATGCGCCAGGCGGCCTGGTTGGAGAGCTGGATCGTGCCGTCGAGGGTGGCCATCACGACGCCCTGCTCCAGCGCCTCCAGGCAGGCCCGTTGGGCGGCCCGGACCTCGTCGAGCGCCGCCTCGGTCGCCCGCCGCTCCCCGATGTCCTGCACCTGGGAGATGAAGTACTGCGGGGTGCCGTCGTCGGTCCGGACCACGCCGACGTCGAGCTGGCAGGCGACCACCGAGCCGTCGGCGCGGACGTAGCGCTTCTCGATCGAGTACCCGTCGATCTCCCCGGCGATGGTCCGGTGCAGGTGGTCGAGGTCGACGTCGAGGTCCTCGGGGTCGGTGATGGCCTGGAAGTCGAGGTCGAGGAGGGTGGCCTCGTCCCGCCCGAGGATCCGGCACAGGGCCCGGTTGACGCGGAGGAAGCGGCCGTCGGGCGCCACCAGCGCCTTGCCCGTGGGGGCGTGCTCGAACGCCAGGCTGAAGCGCTGCTCGGCCTCGGCCAGGCGCACGGCCAGCGTCACCTCGTCGACGGACGTCACCGCCCCCCATCGGTCCGGGTGGGTCCGACGTGAAGGGCATGCTGGGCCGGTGACCGCCCCCCTCGACGCCGCCGCCACCATCGCCGCCCTCGGCCTCCGCCCCCACCCCGAGGGCGGCTGGTTCGCCGAGACGTGGCGGGACGCGCCGGCGGGCGGCGGCCGGGGCGCCGGCACCGCCATCTACTTCCTCCTGGAGGGCGACCAGGTGTCGCACTGGCACCGCATCGACGCCGTGGAGACCTGGCACCACTACGCCGGCGGGCCGCTCGACCTGCTCGTGGCCGAGGACGCCGCCGGGCCGGTGCGGGTCACCCGGCTGTCGGCCGACGTCGCCGCCGGCGACCGGCCCCAGGGCATCGTCCCGGCCGGGGCCTGGCAGGCCGCCCGCCCGGTCGACGGGCCGGTCCTGGTGGGCTGCACCGTGGCCCCGGCGTTCGAGTTCGCCCGCTTCGAGCTCGCCCCCGACGGCTGGGAGCCCGGCCGGTAGCCGCACCAGACTGAGGGGATGACGGCGCCCGCGCCCCCGACCGACGGCGGCGAGCGGCGCGGGCTGGTGCTGGCCGGGCTGGCCTTCTTCGGCGTGCTGGCGCTGCTGATCGGGCTGGTGGCGGTGTTCGGGGCCGGTGCCGGCGACGAGCGCGAGACCACGGCGACCACCGAGTCGTGTGCACCCGACGACGCCGCCTGCCGGGCCGCCCAGCAGTCGGGCGAGCGGCCCGGGATCATCCCCAAGCCGGGCGAGGGCCACGCCCCCGACGACCCCGGCGAGCCCGGGGGCTGGGCCCAGGTGGCGCTGTTCTTCGTCCTGGTCCTCGCCCTCGGGGTGATCGTCGCCCTGGTGGTGCGGTCGACCCGGCGGGCCGCCGGACGACGGACGCCCGACCCCGACGCCGTCAGCCGTTGAGCAGGCTGGCCAGGGCCCAGACGAAGGCCACGGCGCCGAGGGCGGCCATGGCCACGCTCCGCCCGACCGGGGCCCGGGTGCCCTCGGCCTGCATCCGGGCCGGGGGCCGGTAGATCGCCAGCAGGTTGCCGACGAGCATGGCCCCGCCGAAGGCGAGCAGCAGGTAGGCGAGCAGGTCCTCGCCCAGGAAGGCGCCCCCGTTGGAGGTCTCGGCGAGCACGGCCAGCACGAGCGGCAGGCTACGACGGCCCGCCGGGCGGATCGAAAGCGGCCGCCCGGGCGCGGGGAAGGGGCCGGCTCCTGAGGGGGGATCATCGGAGCCGGCCCCGGCGTCTCGCCGCACCCGCGGAACCCGTCAGAGGGGCTCCGCGGCTTGGGATGAGAGCGGACGACACGCGCGGGGCCTCCATCGGCCCACGGAGCGCGGTCATGAGGGCCCGAGGCTGATCTGGCGCGATTTTCACCCCGGGCGCGGGTCGGGCGCCGGCGAGGGGTGCCGGTGGGTGCGGCTGTGCCAGGCTCGGCGGCCGTGGTCGACCCGTCCCCCGCCGCACCACCGGCCGCCCCCGGTCCCCCGGTGCCGCCGGCCGACCCGACGGCGTGGCCGCCGCTCGCCCCGGTGGTGACACCGCCCCCGAGCCTGCTCGGCCGGATCGCCACCGTCGTCGCCGCCCTCGCCCTGCTCGGCTACCTGGTCGCCGCCGTGCTGCTCACGCTGCCGGTCGAGACGCCGCAGGTCCAGGACTGCGGGGCCCCCGGCGCCTACCTCCTGGCCGGGCGGCTCGACCGGATCCCCGACGAGGAGGGCCGCATCCTCGGCCCCGACGACGAGATCGTCACCCTCGACGCCGATGTCGCCGCCGCCGCCCGGGCCACCCCGTGTCGGGAGCGGGTGGCCGAGCGGGCCGTCCCCGCCGCCCTGCTGGTCGGGGCGGCGACGATCGTCGGGGCGCTGGCCTTCGTGCTCGAGCTGGCCGTGGTCCGACCCCGCCAGCGCCGGGCCATCCGAGCCGGGCTCGACGCCGAGGCCCCGCCGCCCTGGGGGGACCCCCCAGGGCCATCCGGGGGCTGACCCGGGCGGCCGGGGCCGGCGGCGGCGGGCACCGTCGTCCCCATGCCCACACCCAGTGCCCCGCCGCGCGACCTCGCCCTCGCCACCCTGGTCGACGCCACCCCGGCCCACCGCGACCGCACCGTCGATGCCGTCCGGGCCCTCTGCATCGCCGTCGTGGTGCTGTGGCACTGGGTCTTCTCGATCACCCACGTCGACGGGGGCGGGGCGCTGACGATGCCCAACCCGATCGACGAGATCCCGGCCGGCTGGCTGGCCACCTGGGTGCTCCAGGTGATGCCCGCCTTCTTCGTCGTCGGCGGGTTCGCCAACCTGGCCTCGTGGCAGCGGCTCGAGCGCGACGGCCGGGCCACCTGGCCGGCCTACGCCGCCGGTCGCATGGCCCGGCTGTGGCGCCCGCTCGCCGCCGTGGTCGTGGTGTGGGGGGTGGGAGACACCCTGGCCCGCACCCTCCTCGACGTCCCCAGCGTCCTGTCGTGGGGCATCGTCGTCTTCGTCCCGCTGTGGTTCCTCGCCGCCTACAGCGCCGTCCTCCTCCTGGCCCCGGTCACGATCGCCGCCCACCGGCGCCACCCGGTCGCCACCCTGGCCGCGCTGGCCGCCGGCATCGCCGGCGCCGACGCCCTCCGGTTCACCACCGGCGAGGACCGCTGGGGGTACCTGACCACCGCCCTGGTGTGGGTGGCGGCCCACCAGCTCGGCTACCTGTGGCGCGACGGCACCGTGACGGGCTGGACCCGGCGGGCCCAGGCCGGGCTGGTCGCCGGGGCGGCGTCGACGCTCGCCGTGCTCACCACCGTCGGCCCGTACCCGGCCTCGATGGTGGCCGTCCGGGGCGGCGGGATCAGCAACATGTTCCCGACGACCGCCCCGATCGCCGTGCTCGCCGTCCTCCAGCTCGGGCTGATCGCCCTGGTCCGCCCGGCCGCCGAGCGGGGGCTGGCCCGGCGGGGGGCGTGGCGGGCCGTCGTCGCCGTCAACGCCGTGGCCATGACCGTCTTCGCCTGGCACATGACCGCCCTGGTGGCGGTGATCGGGGCGGCCCAGGGCCTGGGCCTCACCCTGCCGGCGACGACCAGCCCGACGTGGTGGCTGCTGCGCCCGCTGTGGCTGGTGCTGCCCGGCGTCGTGCTCGCCGGCCTCCTCGCCCTCTTCGCCCGGCTGGAGCTGCCCCGGTCACGGGCGTGACGGGTGGCCCCCACCCGAGCGGGTCAGACTGAGGCGCATGAAGAAGGTGCTCGGAGCCGTGGCCGTCCTCGTCCTGGTCCTCGTCGGGGTGGGGGTGTGGTACTTCGTCATCCGCGACGACACCGTCGAGAAGCGCACCGTCGACTGCCCGCCCGAGGGCTGCGCCGAGAGCACGGTCGAGACCCTCGACGGCACGTGGACGGTCACCGACGCCAGCGAGACCGCGCTGGTCATCACCGAGACGATCGGCGGGGTGGCCGACCACGAGGTCGAGGGGAACACCGCCGTCACCGGTGACGTCACCATCGCCGGCGACGAGGTCACCGACGCCAGCTTCACCGTCGACCTGACCACCCTGGAGTTCACCGACGCGCCCCCCGGCTTCGACGTGGCCAACCGGGCCCGGGCCATGGAGAGCACCGGCCTGGAGACCGGTGAGTTCCCGGAGGCCACCTTCGTCCTCAGCGAGCCGATCGCCCTGCCCGATGGCATCGACAGCGGCGACCCGGTGACCGCCACCGCCACCGGCGACCTCACCCTCCACGGCGTGACCAAGCCGATCACCTTCGACGTCGAGATCGTCGCCGACGGCGAGACCTTCAGGCTCACGCCGACCGAGTTCATCCCCATCGTGCTGGCCGACTACGACATGACCGTCCGGGCCCCCGGCTTCGTCGCCGACATCGCCGACGAGGGCAGCTTCGACTTCACCATCGTCCTCGAGCAGGCCTGAGCGATCCGTACGAACGGTGCCTGGCACCGTTCGTACGGATCCCGTCAGGCGAGGGGCGTGGGGTCGCCGTCGGCCTCGCGCTGCTTGATCCAGGCGGCCTCCTGCTCACCCAGCTCGGTCTGGGGCGGGGCGTCGACGAAGGGCCACAGCTCCTCGGCCACGGCCCGCCAGTCCCCCGTGGCCCGCAGCTCGCCGAGGATGGCGTAGAGGCCCAGGTTGATCCGCTGGATGATCACGAACGACGGGGGCAGGTTGGCCGCCCGCTGGAGGTCGGCGTAGGGGCCGCTCTGGTCGAAGATCCGACGGATCGACTCGCTGGCGTACTCGGGGGTGAAGGTGAACCGGCCCCGCTGGTCGACCATCTCGTAGAAGTGGCCGAAGTAGTCGATGACCTCGGCGTCGGTGGCCGGGTGCCCGGGGGCGAGGAGGCCGACCCGCTCGACGATGGCCCGGAACCGGGTCGGGTCCCGGTCGGCGCTCATGGCCTCGACCATGTCGGAGAAGACGCCCAGCTCGTCGCCGTCGAACCGCTTCACCAGCCCGAAGTCGAGGAACGTGACCGTGCCGTCGGCGCCGAACAGGTAGTTGCCCGGGTGGGGGTCGCCGTTGAAGGCGCGCAGCCGGTACAGGCTGCGGAAGACGAACCGGTAGAGGATCTCGCCGGCCCGGTCCCGGTCGGCCTGGTCGCCGGCCACCACCGTCTCGAAGGGGACCCCGGCGGCCAGCTCGGTGGTGAGGACCCGGGCCGTCGACAGCTCGGTCACCACGTCGGGCACCCGGATGAAGGGGTGGCCCCGGTAGGCGGAGGCGAAGGCGGCCTGGTTGCGGGCCTCGAGGGCGTAGTCGAGCTCCTCGGTCAGGCGGGCCTTGAGCTCCTCGACGATCGGGCCCGGCTCCAGGCCCGGGAAGGCGGTGCCCAGCCCGCTGAACAGCAGCCCGGCGCTGGCCAGGTCGGAGCGGATGGCGGCGGCCACGCCCGGGTACTGGACCTTGACGGCCACGGCGCGCCCGTCGTGGGTCAGGGCCCGGTGCACCTGGCCGATCGAGGCCGAGGCGATCGGCACCGGGTCCCACTCGGCGAAGAGGGCGTCGGGCTCGGCGCCGAGCTCCTCGCGGATGACCCGGGCGGCCAGCTCGGGGGCCATCGGCGGGGCGTCCGAGCGCAGCTGGGCCAGGGCGTCGCGCACCGGCTCGGGGAGGCCCTGGTCGAGGTACGACGCCATCTGGCCGACCTTCATCAGCGCGCCCTTCATGTCGCCCAGGGCGGCGGCCACGTCCTCGGCGGTGCGCAGCTGGAACTCGGTGTCGAGGGCCTCGCGGCGGGCGGCGTCGGCGAAGGTGCGCCGGGCCCGGTGGGCGGCGTAGCGCCCGGCCGAGCGGGCCCCGACGGCGCCGAGCTTGGCGCTGCGGGCCAGCGAGGTCTGCCCGGTGACGGGGCCGGCCCCGGCGGTCGTCGCCCCCCGTCGGCGCCACACCACGGCGGCGCCGACGGCGGCCGCGCCGAGCAGGGCGAGGGTGGTCGTCCGGGGCGCCCGATCCATGGCGGCAGATCAGAGCACAGGGGCCTGCACCGGGACGAACCTCGCCGCCCAGGGGGAGGCCTCCCCCCATCTCGGGGGGACGGGAGCAGGATCGGGGGGTACCGTCGGAGCCTGTCGTCGTCGCCCCCTGGAGGATCCGATGGCCCGCCGACCCCGCATCGCCCGCCTGGTGATCGCCACCGCCGCCCTCGGCCTGGCCGTCGCCACCGCCCCGAGCGCGGCCGGCGCCCAGGAGGCGACCACCCCGACGCTGGCCGAGGTCCTGCGGGGCGAGGTCGACGGCGTCACCGCCGAGGCGACCACCACCCCGATCGACGAGGCCGACATGGGCATCGTCGTCGAGGTCACCAACACCGGTGACGAGGCGATCGAGGTCGCCGTCCCGTTCGGCACGCTCGTGGTCACCGACGACGAGGGCGACCAGACCCTGGCGGTCAACCCGCCGCCGACGCCCGAGGCCGTCGAGGTCGCCGCCGAGGGGGGCACGCCCACGGTCGCCTTCGATCCCGGCACCTCGACCCGCCGGCTCCCCGCCTACTGCACCGAGCTCGACGACGGCTACCCCTACGACGGCGCCCCGGTCAGCCCGATCGACCCCGCCCACCCGGCCCTGGCCGACACCCTCCGCGCCGCCGTCGCCGCCGAGGCCGACCCCGTCACCACCCAGGACGCCGTCTGGTGGCTGACCGACCAGCCCGCCGTCCCGGTGGCGGACCCCGTCGCCGGGCTGCTGGCCGTCGACGCCGAGGCCTTCGCCGCCGCCCCCCACCGGGTCACCCCCGACACCGGCTACACCCCGCTGTGGATGCGCGACGAGGTCCCGACGAACGGCGACGGCTCGTTCGGTCCCGCCGACGACGAGGAGGTGGCCGCCATCCTCGACGAGAGCTTCGACGGCCCGGCCTCGCCCACCGGCTCCGACGGCGGCGCCGCCGGGGCGGGGGTCGCCCTGTGGGCCGTCCTCGTCGGGCTGGTCGTCGTGACCTCGGTGGTCGTCGCCGTCCGGGTGGGCCGGCGCCCGGCCCCCGCCCCGCTCCTCGCCACCACCGGACCCGGCTGGTACCCGGACCCGTGGGGTGGCGGCGGCCACCGCTACTGGGACGGGCGGGCCTGGACGACCCGGGTGATGCCCCGCCGGTAGCCCGCCGGGCGCGTACCCCCAGGGGGTACCCTGACCGCCGACGAGGAGGTCCGTGGTGCCCGGTTACTCGATGGACAAGGACGACTACGCCCGGCGGCTCAAGCGCATCGAGGGCCAGGTGCGGGGTCTCCAGCGGATGGTCGAGGACGACACCTACTGCATCGACGTGCTGACCCAGATCAGCGCCGTCGGATCGGCCCTGGAGAGCGTGGCCCTGGGCCTGCTCGACCAGCACATCCGCCACTGCGTGGCCGACGCCGCCCGCCAGGGCGATGCCGCCGAGGCCGATCGCATCGTCTCCGAGGCGACCGCCGCCATCGCCCGTCTCGTCCGCTCCTAGGAGCCGGCCCCTGGCGTTGGTGTCCGGCCGGACCGCCTCAAGGTGCCTGGCACCTTGAGGCGGTCTCCCGGGTCCGGTGTGCGGTTCCCGCCAGGGAGGCCGGGCTACCCGTCCCGACGCCGGGCCAACCTCCTGGCAGTGTCCGGCAAACGTTCGTTTGGCTTGACCAAACGAACGTTCAGGAGGAGCATGACGGCCATGCCCGCCGCCACCGACCGCCAGATCGACATCCTCGACCCCGCGCTCTACGACGACCCGTGGTCCACCTACCGCTGGCTGCGCGACGAGGCCCCGCTCTACCGCGACGCCACCAACGACCTGTGGGTCGTGAGCCGCCACGCCGACGTCTTCGAGGTCTCCCGCCGCTCCGACCTGTGGTCGGCGGCCCAGGGCGTCCGGCCCAAGGTCGCCGCCGACATGTCGCTGATCGCCCTCGACGACCCCGAGCACACCCGCCAGCGCCGGCTGATCAACCGGGGCTTCACGCCCCGCCGGGTGCGCGAGATCGCCCCCCACATCCGCGACCTGGCCCACCGGCTGATCGACGAGGTCCAGGACCGGGGCGAGGTCGAGTTCGTCACCGACTTCGCCGCCCACGTCCCGCTGATCGTCATCAGCGAGATGATGGGGCTCGACCCGGCCGAGCGGGACCGCATGTACGCCTGGTCCGACGCCATGATGGCGGGCGACGGCCACGAGGGCGACGCCCCCGAGCTCCACGCCGCCGCCGTCGCCTTCGGCGAGTTCGCCGAGATGTGCTCGACGCTGATCGCCGAGCGCCACGGGAGCGAGACCGACGACATCATCGGCATCCTCACCCGGGCCCACGACGAGGGCGGGCTCCACAAGGAGCTCAAGTCGGGCGACCCCAACCTCTACGCCGACGGCACGCTCCAGGACGACGAGCTGCTGATGTTCCTCACCCTGCTGCTGGTGGCGGGGAACGAGACCACCCGCAACGCAATCTCGGGCGGGCTGCTGGCCCTCAGCCTGTTCCCCGAGGAGCGCGACAAGCTGCTGGCCGACCCCGGGCTGCTCGACACCGCGGTCGAGGAGATCATCCGCTGGACGACCCCGGTGATGACCTTCATGCGCACCTGCACCGAGGCCCACGAGATGCACGGCCAGCGGATCGAGGTCGGCGACCGGATCCTGATGCTCTACCAGTCGGCCAACCGGGACGACCGGGTCTTCGAGCGCCCCGACGACTTCGTCGTCGACCGCGCGCCCAACAACCACCTGGCCTTCGGCGCCGGCACCCACTTCTGCCTGGGGGCCAACCTGGCCCGCCTGGAGGTGAAGCTGGTGTACGAGGCGCTGCTGGCCCGGCTCCCCGACGTGCGGGCCGTCGACCCGACCACGATCGACCGCAACCGGTCGACCCTCGTCGTCGGGATCGACCGGCTCCCGGCGGTCTTCACCCCCGTCCCCAGTCCCGGTGGCGAGGCGTGACGACCACCGGCCAGCGCGAGCGGATCCTCGACACCGCCCTCGACCTGATGGCCGAGCGGGGCGCCTCGGCCACAAGCATGCGTGCGCTCGCATCGGCCTGCGGGGTCAACGTCGCCGCCCTCTACCACTACTTCCCGTCGAAGGACGCCCTGCTCCGCTCGGTCATCGAGGAGCGGCGCTACGGGGCCCAGATCCGGGCCATGCCCGTGCCCGACCTGCGGCTGCCGCCCGACGAGCGGCTGGCCGCCCTGGTGGTCGACATGTGGGACGGGGCCCTGGCCGAGGCGACGATCTGGCGGTTGCTGCTCACCGAGGCCATCCACGGCGACGGCACCGCCCGCGAGGTCGGCCGCGAGCTGCTGGAGACCCTCGAGGCCGGGTTGCGCGACGCCCTCCCCCGGCTGTTCCCCGAGCTGGTCGTGCCCGTCGCCGTGGCCGCCCGGACGGTGGCCTCGACCCTCGTCACCCTGATGATCGAGGCCAGCCTGGTCGACCCCGCCGGCCTCCAGGGCCACGTCGAGCAGCGGGCCCGGGACCTCGCCATCGTCCTGCTCCCGGGGGGTTGAGGGCCTCCACGTGGAGATCGGCGGGGGCGCGCCCCTAGCCTTCCGGGGTGGCCGACGACGACGTGGAGACGCTCGACGCGGCCGAGGACGTCGACGAGCCCGACGCTCCCCCACCGGCCGGTCGGCGCCGGACGCTCGACGGGCGCACGCTGGCCATCTGCGCCCTGGTCGCCCTGATCGCCGCCCTGCTGGCCGGGTTCGTCACCAGCCGGCTGACCGACGACGACGGCGACGACCCGGCCAGCACGGGCACGCTGACCGAGGCCGAGGAGCTGGCCGACGTCGCCCTCACCCGCTTCGACGACACCGAGATCCGCACGAGCGACTACCGGGGCCAGCCCCTCGTCATCAACTTCTGGGCGTCGTGGTGCACCCCGTGCATCGACGAGATGCCCGCCTTCCAGCGGGTCCACGAGTCGCTCGGCGACGCCGTCACCTTCCTCGGCGTCAACTCCCGCGACGAGGTGCGCACCGCCGAGCAGATGATCGAGACCACCGGCGTCACCTACGACCTGGCCCGCGACGTCGACGGCGAGCTGGCCCGCAGCCTCGACGTGGCCAGCCTGCCCGTCACCGTGCTCGTCCTCCCCGACGGCACCGTGGTCGAGAAGCTCCAGCGCGAGGTGTCGGCCGAGCGGCTCTGCGAGGCGATCAACCAGACGCTGCTCAACCAGTCGCTCGGTGCCGGGGAGTGCGGCTGATGGGTGACGCCCGCATCGCCGTGGCCTTCACGGCCGGGATGCTGGCCACGGTCAACCCGTGCGCCCTGCCGATGCTGCCCGCCTACCTCGGCTGGTTCATCACCGGCGACGACGACCGCCAGCCCGCCGGCGCCGCCGTGGCCCGGGCCGTCGTCGTGGCCGTGTCGGTGGCGGCCGGCTTCGTCGCCGTGTTCGGGCTGCTCGGCCTGCTCGCCACCGCCGCCTCGGCCCAGGTCGAGGAGGTCACCCCGTGGATCACCCCGATCGTCGGGGCGGCGCTGGCCGGCCTGGGCGTGGCCCTCCTCGCCGGCCGGACGCTCAAGGTGCCGCTCCCCCGGCTCGACCGCAGCGGGGGCGGGAGCCGGGGCGTCGCCGCCATGGTCGCCTACGGCGCCTCCTACGCCGTGGTGTCGGTGTCGTGCGCCCTGCCCGTGTTCGTGATCCAGGTCAGCACGACCTTCGGCCAGAGCTGGGGCACGGGGCTGACCCACCTCGGTGCCTTCGCCGTCGGCTTCGCGCTGGTGCTGGTGGCCCTGTCGGTGTCGGTGGCGCTGGCCCGGGGGTCGCTGACCTCGGTGGCCCGTCGGGCGTCGGCCCACGTCAGCCGGATCTCGGGGGCGTTGCTCGTCCTCACCGGGCTGTACCTGGTCTGGTACGGCCTGGCCGAGCTCCGCCTGGAGAGCGCCGGCGCCCCCGACGACCCGGTGATCGACCGGGTGACGGGCTGGTCGACCGAGATCTCGGCCCGGGTCCAGGAGGTCGGTGGGGTCGAGCTCGGCCTCGTCCTCGCCCTCTTCGTCGCCGTGGTCGCCCTCGTCCTCGTCGTCCGCTCCGGCGGCACCAAGCGCCGCACCTCGTAGATCGCCGCTACGGCATCAGGCGCTGGAGCGACCAGGCCTCGCCGGCCCGGCGGTAGACGAAGCGGTCGTGGAGGCGGTCGGCCCGGCCCTGCCAGACCTCGACCTCCTCGGGCAGGAGGCGGTACCCGCCCCAGCCCTCGGGGCGCTCGACCGGGCCGTCGCCGACGGCGGCGGCGACCTCGTCGCGCCGGGCCTCCAGGGCCGTGCGGTCGGCGATGGGCTGGCTCTGGGCCGACGCCGCCGCCGAGATCCGGCTGCCGTGCGGACGGGCGAGCCAGTAGGCGTCGACCTCCTCGGCGGCCAGCCGCTCGACGGTGCCGACGACCCGGACCTGGCGGGCCAGCGCCAGCCACCCGAAGCAGAGGGCGGCCTGCGGGTTGGCGGCCAGCTCCTCGCCCTTGCGGCTGGTGGTGTCGGTGAAGAAGCAGAAGCCGTGGTCGACCTTGCGGACCAGGACGAAGCGGACCGACGGCCGCCCGTCGGGGGTGGCGGTGGCCAGCGCCACGGCGGCGGGGTCGAAGGGGTCGACGGCCTCCCACTCGGCGTACCAGGCCCGGAACTGCTCGATCGGGTCGGCCCGCAGGTCGGCCCGGTGCAAGCCCTCGTTCTGGTACTCCTCCCGCACGGCGGTGAGGTCGAGGACCGGGGCGGGGGGCCGGGTGGGACTGGGAGGTTCGTTCACACCCCCATCCTCCCACCCGGCCCGCACCGGGGGACCGGGCTAGTCGGCGAAGGTCAGGCCGTAGGTGTCCTGGAGCCCGACGAGGCAGTAGGGCCGCTCGGGGCACTCCGGCGGGCCGCCGAGGACGAGCGAGTCGCTCACCCCGGCCAGGTCCGAGACCGTGGCCAGGCCGTACTCGTCGGCCGTCTCCTGGGTGACGACGAAGGTGTTGACGCTGTCGGCCTCGGCCGGCTCGAGGATGGTCACGCCGTCCTCCTCGGCGAGCGGCCGGAGCTGGGCGAGCACCTCCTCGACGTCGGGCGACGGGGTGGCGGCGCCGTCGAGGAAGCCGAGCAGCGTGCCGGTGAACTCGGGGACGAGGTCGATGTCGCCGCTCTCCAGGGCCGGGTAGTAGACGTCGCGGGCGCCGATGTCGGGCGTGTAGCTGACGTCGACGCCGGCCGCCTCCAGGGCCTGGCCGTAGAGCTGGGCGGCGATGTTCGACTCGGCGAAGTTCGAGCTGCCGACGTCGATGCTGCCCTCGGCGGTCAGGTCGCCGGGGAGGTCGTTCTCCTCCAGGTAGGTGCCGGCGACGTCCTCGGGGTTGTCGCCGTCGATCGACACCGCCGCCACCATCTCCTGCATGGCCTCGACGGTCAGCGTGGCGCTGACGGCGTCGAGCACGGCGGCGATCTCGTCGGTGGTGGCCTCGGTGCGGATGGCGGGCACGAAGTTGTCGGCCGGCTGGAGGTCCTTGTCGTCCTCGAGGGCGACCCACCCGTTGGCGGCGATGGCGCCGTCGGAGGAGAAGAGGAGGGCGATGTCGATGTCGCCGTTCTCCAGGGCGGCCTTGGTGTTGGGGCCACCGGCGTCGAGCGGGCGGAAGGTGAGCTCGGCACCGCCGCCGGTCTCGCCACCCTCGTCGGTGCTGTCGGTGCCGGCCTCGGTGGTGCTGCCGTCGCCCGACGACGTGGTCTCGCCGTCGTCGTCGCTGTCGGTGCAGGCACCGGCGGCGAAGGCCAGGAGCGGGATGAGCAGGGCGGCGGCCAGGCGCCGTCGGGTGGTCGTCACGGTGGTGTGCCTTTCGGGGGTGGATCGTGGTGGGGTGACAGGGGGACCTAGGGAGACGCCGCCCCGGCCAGCGCCGGCTCGGAGGCCGGCGTGGCGGGCGGGGGTGCGTCGTCGGGCTCGACCTCGGCGGCGCGGCGCGACCGCCGCTCGGCCCGGAGGCCCTTGGGGGTGAGGGCCCGCTGGACCAGGCCGAGCAGCACCTCGGCGACCAGGGCCAGCAGGGCGACCAGCAGCGCCCCCACGATCACGTCGACGAAGCCCCCCGAGGAGCGGGTGGCGAAGCCGTCGATGATGAAGCGGCCCAGCCCGCCGGCGCTGAGCTGGGCGGCGATGGTGGCGGTGGCGACGACCTGGACGGTCGAGGTGCGGATGCCGGCCATGATCAGCGGGATGGCCAGCGGGATCTCGACCCGGCGGAGGATCTGGCCCTCCGACAGCCCCATGCCCCGGGCCGCGTCGCGCACGTCGTCGGACACCTCGGAGATGCCGACGTAGGTGTTGGTGACGATCGGGGGGACGGCCAGCGCCACCAGGGCGATGAACACGCTGACCAGCCCGATGACCGGCTTCTCGTCGAGCCCGAGGAGCTGGTTGCCCACGACCAGGATGGCGAAGCTGGGCAGGGCCCGGCCGACGTTCGACACGTTGATGACCAGCAGCCCGAAGCGCCGCTTGTGGCCCAGCCACAGCGAGA
>DASTYI010000159.1:0-26358 GCA_035765045.1 Iamia sp.
AGATCCGACGGGTTCCCGTCGGATCTGATCGCCAGTTCCGGGGGGGTGACCGCCGGTGTGGGGGTGGGGGTGGGTCAGCTCTCGCAGCCGAGGCCGTCGCCGTCCCGGTCCAGGTCGTAGGGGTCGGCACCGGTGACGCGCACCGGGCCGCTCACGTAGGCGGGGCCGTCGCCGGAGCCCCCGGCGCAGTCGACGTCGCTGGCCGGCGGGATGCACGGGTCGTAGCCCGGGGTGCAGCCGGCGCCAGCCGGCGCCGCGGTGGTGGGGGGCGGCGGCGGGGGTGGCGCCGTGGTCGTCGTCGGCGGGGCCGTCGTGGTGGTGGTCGTCGTCGTCGGCGGGGCGGTCGTGGTGGTCGTGGTCGTCGACGTCGTGGTGGTGGTCGACGTGGTCGTGGGGCGGGGCCGGGTCGTCGTGGTCGTCTCCGGCTCGGTGGCCTCGGTCGGCGCCACGGCGTCGACCTCCGGCGCCGTCTCGGCCGAGTCCTCCGGTGCCTCCCCGCAGCCGGCCAGGGCCGCCAGCAGCACGGCCCACGCGATGACGAACGCTCGTCCCATCAGTCCCCTCCCAGGTCCCGGTCCGAGCAGACTAGGCCAGGTGGAGATGGCCGTGCGCGAGCTGGGACCCGACGAGATGGGGATCCGCGTCCGCTACTTCCACGACGCCAGCGACGCCCACCTCGCCCTGATGGGGGTGGACCGGGCCCTCCTCCCCCCGCCCGACGAGTGGATCGCGACCTACGCCGCCGACGCCGCCCGGCCCCGCGAGGAGCGGACGACCTCGACGCTGGGGTGGGAGCTCGACGGCGAGGTGGTCGGGTTCTCCTCGATCGACCGGATCACCTTCGGCGACGAGGCCTACCTCCACCTCCACCTGCTCGAGGCGGGGCATCGCCACCAGGGCCTCGGCGCGCCCTTCGTCCGCCTGTCGGCCATCCGCTTCGTCGAGCTGTTCGCCCTGCGGCGGCTGCTCTCGGAGCCCAACGCCTTCAACGTCGCCCCCAACCGCACCCTCCAGCGGGCCGGCTTCCGCTACGTGCGCACCCACGAGACCGTCCCCGGTCCGCTCAACCCCCGCCAGCCGGTCACCCGCTGGGTGCTCGACGCCGCCGACCTGGTGCCGTGAGCGGCGCGCCCGCCGTCGTCCGGCCCGCCGTCGAGGCCGACCTCCCCGCCATCACCCGGCTGTTCAACGTCCTCATCCCGACCACCGCCACCGCCTGGCGCGACCACCTGGCCGACGACGAGGAGATGGCCGCCTGGTGGGACGACCAGGCCGCCGCCGGGCACCCGGTGCTGGTCGCCGAGGCCGACGGCCGGGTGGTCGGCTACGCCACCTGGACCGGGTTCCGGGGCGGTGACCGCTTCCCCGGCTACCGCACGACCGTCGAGCACACCATCCACGTCGAGGCCGACCGCCACGGCGCGGGCGTGGGCCGGCTGCTCCTCGACGCCCTGCTGGCCGAGGCCCGCCACCGGGGTGTCCACGTCGTCGTCGGCGCCATCGACAGCGAGAACACGGGGTCGCTGGCCTTCCACCGGGCCCTCGGCTTCACCGAGGTGGGGCGGATGCCCGAGGTGGGCCGGAAGTTCGACCGCTGGCTCGACCTGGTGCTCGTCCAGCGGATCGTCGACCCCTGAGGGACGCCGTCAGGAGGCGAAGTCGGGGCTGTTGCCGCGGACCGAGTCGCTGCGACCGGCCGGCTCCTCCCAGTCCTCCTGGCGACCGAGGGCGGTCAGGTCGAGGTAGGCGTAGGACCCGCCCGTCCACTCGGCGCCCCGCCCGAAGCTGCTGTAGGTGTGGAAGACCTCGTCGCCGACCCGGAGGAAGCAGCTCGTCCCCGGCTGCTCACCGGACCAGCCCGCCCACGACGGGTCCCGCTCGGCCCACTCGGCCTGGCTGCGGTAGTTGTACTCGGCGGGGGTGACGGCCTCGTCGATGGTGACGTGGAAGTCGTGGTTGAACCGGCTCCCGAACGAGGAGTACCAGGGGAACGTCCAGCCCTTGCGGGCCTTGTAGTCCTCGATCTTCTCGATCGGCGCCCGCGAGACGTACACCAGCCGGGTGTCGCGGGTGGCCAGGTGGGCGCGCAGCCCGTCGGACATCTCGTCGGCGCCGGCGGTGCAGCTGGGGCAGCCATCGGTCCACTCGGGGTCGAACATGAAGTGGTTGACGATCAGCTGGAGGTGCCCGTCGAACAGGTCGAGCAGGGTGGCCTCCTCGCCCCCGGGTCCGGTGAAGCGGTAGTCGGCCTCGACCCGCACCATCGGGAGCCGGCGTCGGCGGGCGCTCAGCTCGTCCCGGGCCCGGGTCAGGGCCTTCTCCTCGGCGAGGAGGGCGATGCGGGCGGCGCGCCACTCCTCGGTCGACACGATCTCGGGCAGGGCCATGGGGGTCTCCTCGGCGGGGGGTCCGGTGAGGTCTGACCGCCGGGCGGCGCCGCACTCATCGCTCGGGGTCGCCCGTCTCGGAGCGGTACCGTCGGGCCCGTGCGGGACGAGCTCGGGGTGCGGATCGGCTACGGCGCCGGGACGGCGATGGCCTCGGTGGCCCAGGTCGCCGAGGAGGCGCGCTGGGCCGAGGCCGCCGGCTTCGACGCCTTCTGGGTCTCGCAGGTGTTCGGCGTCGACCCGATCGTCGCCCTCGCCGCGGTGGGCGCCGCCGTCCCCGGCCTGGCCGAGCTGGGCACGTCGGTCGTCCCCCTCACCGGGCGGCACCCGCTGGCCCTGGCCGCCCAGGCCCGCACCGCCCAGCAGGCCCTCGACGGGCGCTTCACCCTCGGGGTCGGCACGTCGCACCAGGTGGTGGCCGAGGGCCTGTTCGGCGAGTCGTTCGCCCGCCCGTTCACCCGGGCCGCCGAGCACGTCGCCGCCCTGCTCCCGCTCCTGCGGGGCGAACCGGCCGCCGTCACCGGTGAGGAGCTCGTCGCCCACGGCAGCCTGACCATCCCGACCGAGCCCGTGCCCCTCCTCCTCGCCGCCCTCGGCCCCCGCATGCTCGATCTGGCCGGGCGGCTGACGGCGGGGACGACGGTCGGCCAGTGCGGGCCCCGGACGATCGCCACCCACATCGCCCCCCGGTTGGCCGACGCCGCCGCCGCGGCCGGACGACCGGCGCCCCGGCTCGTCGCCCTCGTCACCGTGGGCATCACCTCCGAGCCCGAGCGACGGCGGGAGGAGCTGCGTCGGTCCTCGGCGCTCTACGACTCCTTCGCCAGCTACCGCACCGCCCTGGACCGGGAGGGGGTCGAGAGCGGCGCCGACCTGGTCCTGCTCGGCTCGGTCGACGCCGTCGCCGAGGGCCTGGCCGCCTACGCCGCCGCCGGGGCGACCGACCTGCGCATCGCCGTCACCGCCGCCGACGACGACGAGCGGTCCGCCACCCGCGAGGCCCTGGCCGACCTCCTGGCCCGCTGACGCCGGGACGCTCCGGTCCCTACGGTGGCGGGGTGGCCCAGAACATCTACGACGACCCGACGTTCTTCGCCGCCTACTCCCGGCTCGACCGGTCGGTGGACGGGCTCGACGGCGCCCTCGAGTGGCCGACGCTGCGATCGCTCCTGCCCCCGCTGGACGGGCGGCGCGTCGTCGACCTCGGGTGCGGGTTCGGGTGGTTCGCCCGCTGGGCGGTCGGGGCCGGGGCCGCCTCGGTGCTCGGCCTCGACCTCTCGACCAACATGCTCGACCGGGCCCGGGCCAACACGCCGGCGGCGCTGCCGATCACCTACCGCCAAGTCGACCTCGACCACCTCACGCTCGCACCGGGCGCCTTCGACCTCGCCTTCTCGTCGCTGACGCTGCACTACCTGGCCGACCTCCCCCGGTTCCTCGCCGTCGTCCACGACGCCCTCGTCCCCGGTGGGGCGCTCGTCGTCTCGGCCGAGCACCCGGTGCTCACCGCCCCCTCGCACCCCGCCTTCATCGACGGCCCCGGCGGCCGGGTGTGGCCGCTCGACGGCTACCAGGACGAGGGCCCCTTCACCACCGACTGGCTGGCCGAGGGGGTGCGCAAGCACCACCGCACGACGGCGACCTACCTCAACGACCTGATCGCCGCCGGCTTCACCATCGACCGGGTCGAGGAGTGGAGCCCGTCGCCGGCCCAGGTCGCCGAGCGGGCCGACCGTGCCGACGAGCGCCACCGCCCCTACTTCCTCCTCATCGCCGCCCACCGCTCGTGAGGGCGTCCGAAGGGGTGAGCGGAGCCGACCAGATGGCCAAGGTCGAGACCCCGACGGGTCAGCGGTCGGCCGAGCGGACGAGCGGGACGGAGATGCCGATCTTCCAACGGGTGCGGCGCAGCTCGCGCACGACCGTGAACTGGGAGAGGTCATCGGCCAGGCGGAGGATGTCGTCGTCCTGGGCCACCGGGACCACGCTCTGGGTCACGTGCCGGACGAGGGCGTCGCGCCGGCTCAGGCTGAGCAACCGCTCGTACGGATAGGCGACGTTCAGGCCCTCCTCGGGTGTGGCGAACCCGGCGGGGGCGAGGTCCTCGGGCTCGAGCTCGCGCATCGGTGGGAGCAGGCAGATGCCGTTGGCGTCGACCAGGAGGAAGAGGCGCTCGGCGTCCCAACAGGGGGTGGCGACCTCGATGGGCGTGCGCCACTGACCGATCTGGGAGGCGGCGAAGAGGAGGCCCCGGAAGCGGTCCCCGTTCTTCACCGGCAGGCACGAGAAGAAGGTGGCGCCCTGGTTGAACACCGAGGAGGCGGCGTTCGAGACGAAGGGCTCGCGGAAGGACTTCGCCTGCTGGAAGTAGGGCCGCTCCCGGACCGAGCGCAGGACCCGGTCGTCGGCGCTGAGCCCGGCGGGGAGGGCGGCGTCGACCAGCTCGCCGGACTCGTCGACGAGGTAGACGCCCTGGCTGGCCAGATCGCCGAGCTCGGACAGGAGGTCGGCGAGGAACGGTGCCGGGGACCGGTCCCGGATCGCCTCCGCCGCCGGCGCGCCGTGGTCCGCCATGGTCTGGAGGGCGCCGCCGAGCTCGGTCTCGAGCCTGTCGGCCGCGTCCCGGACGGCGTCGTCGAAGTAGACGGCGTCGTGGAGCTCGTGGGCGCTGGAGCCGAGGAGGTCAGCGAGGGCGCGGGAGAGCGAGCGGGTGCGGACGTCGGACGCGACCTCCCCGCTCACACCGGTGAGCGCCGGCGTCAGGGCCACCAGGCCCCGGGCCGCGAAGACCTCGGGGGTGTGGGTTCGCATGTCGAACTGGAGGCTGTAGAGCTGCGGGTGGGTCTCGACCGGCGGCCGCTCCGCCCCGCCCTGCTCGTAGTCGTAGATCACGTCCTCGACCAGCCGGGAGACCTCGGGGTCCTTGTGGCTGAACCCGATGAAGATCGTGTGCCGGTCGCGCAGGATCCTGCGGACCTCGCCGAAGAGCCGGTCGTTGGCCCGATAGTGGACCCGGTAGTCGCGCCGGGTGAGGATCAGGTGCTCGTCGGTGAGGGCGGCGTCGCCGTGGATCTTGAACAGCGGCGTCGCCCCCTCGGGCACCGGGAGGTCGCCGTCGTTGGTGACGACCTTCAGCTCCTCGTCGCGCACGGCCGCCCACGCCTTCTCGAAGAGCCCGTCGTAGTTGGTCGTGATGTACGCCGGGCAGTCGAGCAGGGCGATCAGGGCGTGGCTCACCGAGAACCGGGTGTGACCGGCCATGACCTTCCGCAGCAGCGTCTGGAGGGCCTCGTGGCCGACGTGCTCACCCGCCAGCTCGGCGAGCGTCAGGGGATCGCTGGCCAGGTCGTCGTCGTTGATCAGGGCCGACTCCAGCCCGAACGTGTTCTCGAGGAGGGCCGACCAGCTCGGCACCCCGCACGGCATCGACAGCCCGGCGCCGAAGAAGACGGCGGCACGGCCCTCCTTGACGGCGCGGACGCAGCGAGGCGGCCAGAACGTCGGGACGGCGTCCCACCCGGTGGCGGTCGGGAGCTTCTCGGTCAACCAGCGGAGGTAACCGTCGAGGTCCTCGGCGCCGGGCCTGTCCGCCATCACGTCCCCGTCGACCAGGCCCGAGATGCGGTCGCGACAGTTGGCCAGTGTGATCCTCCCCATCGCCGAAGTATGGAGGGCGCGGCGCCGTCCGGTGCGTCAGGACCCGAACCGGGCCACGATCTCGTCGACGAGGGTGGGGACGGGGGCGGTGGGGTCGATGACCCAGGCGGGGCCGAGGTGCTCGGGGTCGAGGCAGCGGAGCTGGTGGAGCGCGTCCCACCGGCGGCGGTCGAGGTCGGCCAGGTCGGTCGGGCGGCCCCGGGTGCGGAGGCGGTCGACGATCGTGTCGACGTCGGGGCGGAGGGCGATGGTGGCGTGGGCGATGCCGTGGGCGGCGAGCGCCTGCTGGTAGGCGGTGAGCGGGCTGGGCGGCGGGCGGTAGAGGATCAGCTCGACGACGACGCCCCGCCCGGCGGCCACCGCGGCCCGGACCCGGTCGACGACCTCGGCCTGGACCTCGGCCTCCTGCGCGGGCGTGCGCAGGCCGCCCCAGCCGTGGGCGACCCAGTGGTCGTCCTCGCCGATGCAGTCCCACCCCAGCCGCTCGGCCAGGGCCCCGGCCAGTGTGGTCTTGCCGCTGCCCCCGGGCCCGGTGATCAGGACCACCGAGGGCCGGGGCCTCGAGCGGAGCGGGAGGGATTCGAACCCCCGGGGCCGTGAAGCCCGGTCACTTTCAAGGCGACTGCGATCGTCCACTCTGCCACCGCTCCTCACCCGAGCGTAGGCCGAGACGGACGGCCGGAGCGGGTCCGATCGGTCCGTCGGGGGGCCAGGCCAGCACCAGGTCGTCGCCCACCGCCGTCCCCTCGACCGGGCCGTGGCCCAGCACGGCGGCCGGGCGATCGGCCCACGACGCCAGGCCGGGCAGGGTCAGCGTCGACCCGGTCGGGGCGCCCAGGCAGATGGCGTAGACGGCCCCGCCGGCCTGGGTGTAGCGGACGTCGACGCCCTCGGCGGTGGTGGCCGAGGCCGCGACCCAGGGCCGGGTGCCCACCAGGGCCTCGGCGTTCACGTCCATCCAGGCGCCCAGGGCGTCGAGGCGGACCGCCTCCCGGGGCTGGATGGCGCCGGCGGCGTCGGGACCGACGTTGAGGAGCAGGTTGCCGTTCTTGGCGACCATGTCGGCCAGGCTGCGCACCAGCTCGTCGGGGTCGATCAGCCGGTCGTCGGGCTCGTTGGCGTTGATGCCGAAGGCCGCCCCCATGCCCCGGGTCGCCTCCCACTTGTGGTTGGTGGCGGTCGGCGGCGAGGAGTACTCGGGCGTGCGGAAGTCGGCCAGCGGGTGGCCCGACGACGGGCCCATGTCGGGCAGTCGGGGCAGCGCCACCCGGACGGCGGCGTTGATGGCGGTCCGGGCCCGGGGCCGGGCCAGCACCGCGGGCGGCGCCACCCAGCGGTCGTTGACGGTGCCGTCGGGGACCCGGCGGAGGTAGTCGACCAGGAAGGCCCGCAGGTCGAACCCGGGCGGCGAGCCGATGTCGCTCCACACGACGCTCGGCTCGTAGCGGTCGACCAGCTCGCGCAGGTGGGCGTCGACGTAGGCCACGTAGGCGGGGTCGCGGGGGATGCAGGCGAGGGCGTCGGCCGGCTCGACGATCGGCAGGTCCTCCCACGTCCAGTCGAGCCCGACCGAGTAGTAGGTGCCGAAGCGCAGGCCCCGGCGGCGGACGGCGGCGGCCAGCTCGCCGACCACGTCCCGGGGGGTGTGCCAGCCGGGCCGGTGCGGGTTGGGCACGTCGCTCGGCCAGAGGCAGTAGCCGTCGTGGTGCTTGGTGACGAGGACGACGTAGCCGGCACCGGAGCGGGCGAAGAGGTCGGCCCACGGCTCGGGGTCCCAGTCGGCCAGGCCCTCCTCGAACGGGACCCGGAAGTCCTCGTAGGGGGCGTCGCCGTAGGTGGCGTGGTGGTGCGCCGCCGTCGGGCTGCCGGGCACCCGCATGGCGTTGCCGTACCACTCGGCGTACGGGAGCCGGGCGCCGAGCTCGCCCGGGGTGCGCTTGAGCACGTCGAGCATCGTCTCGCCCGGGGGCAGCGTCGGCGCCCAGGCGGGGACGGCGAACACGCCCCAGTGGACGAAGATGCCGAGCTTGGCGTCCTCGAACCACACCGGCGCCCGGTGCCCCGGGATCCGCTGGTCGGATCGTCGTCTCGCCATGTCAGCCCCCCGGCTCCTCGGAACGTCGCCCGAGAGCCTGCCAGAGGATCACGCCGGGCGGGGGCGCTCCGCTCGGCGATGCTGGGAGGGTGGAGCTGGTCGAGCACGTGTCCGCCCTGACCGGGGCCGGGTTCGTCCGGGAGGTGCGGGGCGGCCACCAGTCACGGGTGTTCGAGGCCCGGGGCGGGGACCTGGCCCGACCGCTGGCGGTCAAGGTCCTCGATGCCGAGGTGAGCGATCGGGCCGAGGTCGAGGCCCGCACCGCCGTCGTCGCCGACCTGGCCGCGCGCGACCGGGTGGTGTGCGGGCCCCGGGCGCTCGAGGGGCGGCTGGCGACCCCGCTCGACCTGGACGCCGGGCCGGTGCTGGTGACCGCCTCGGAGTGGGCCGAGGGAGCCCCGCTCGATCCGGCCGACCCGGACGATGCCGCCCTTCTCGGCCGCACCCTCGCCACCCTCCACGTCTCGATGCGGGCGGTCGATGCGTCCGGGCTGCGACCGGTCGCCGCCCTCCGCGTCGTGCCCGTCGATCCCGCGCTCGGCGACCAGCTCCTCCACGGCGACGTCAACCACGGCAACCTGCGCTCGGCCGCCGGCTCCGTGCGGGTGTTCGACCTCGACGACTGCGGTCGGGGCCCGGCCCTGTTCGACGTGGCCAACGCCGTCTACATGGCCCGCTTCGCCGCCGCCGTGGGGCGGGCGGGCGGGACCTTCGAGGAGCCCTTCCTCGCCGGCTACGCCGCGGCCACCGGGACCACCCTCGACCACCAGCTGCTCGAGCACCTGGTCGACGTGCGCGTCAGGGCCCTCGTCACCTGGCTCGACGATCCGGCGACCGCCCCGATCGGGATCCGCCGGGCCGACCCGGCGTGGCACGACGTGCTCCGCCGCTTCGCCGCCGACCACCTTCGCCGCTGATCGGGGTGGGATCAGGCCGGGCGGGGCGGTCCTGGCCGGCGGCGAGGGCCTGCCAGAGGGCGAGGTAGCTGCGGTGCTCCAACCCGTCGGGGACCCAGCCGCTGGCCCGCAGCTCGGCGTGCATCCGGGGGAGGTTGCGCCACGGGACGCCCATGTCGACGTGGTGGGCGAGGTGCCAGCCGATGTTGTAGGGGACGAGGAAGAACCGCGCCACCAGGTGCTGGCGGACCGAGTGGGTGGTGCGGCGCCGGTCCTTCGAGCGCTCCATCCCGCCGTGCTCGGCGATGGCCCGGAGCCGGTTGATCACCCGCCACTCGGTCATCCACGGCACGAACCAGAGCAGGTACAGCGCGGGCCGGCCCACGGCGACGCAGACGGCGACGAACAGCGCCTGGCAGTAGAGGATGCGGCGGGCGTGCTTGCCGAAGCCCTTGGCCCGGGTGCCCCGCAGCAGCGAGCGCAGGTTCTTCCAGCCGCTCTTGCCGAGGGCGTCGCGGGTGAGCTTGCGGCGCAGCGAGGCCCGGCTGACCGGGTAGCCGACGTAGAGGTTCATGTCGGGCTCGTAGGGCCCGAACTCCTCCTTGTGGTGGGCGATGTGGCCGCGGCGGTAGAGATCGGTCGAGATGAAGCCGGGGTAGCCGACGAGCCAGCGGCCGACCCAGTCGTTGACCTTCTTGTTGGGGAAGAGGAGCCGGTGGGCGGCCTCGTGCGAGAGGGCGGCGAAGGCGGCGTGGGTGCGGCCCATCCAGACGAAGGCGACGAGGTAGCCGAGCGGGTGGCCGATCCAGGCGGCGAGGGCGATCAGCCCCGCCGACTGGGCGTAGACGCTGAGGACGGCCAGGACGTTGCGGGCCACCGGGATGCGTCGCAGCTCGGCCCGGATCTCGGGGACGGCCTTGCCGGTGACGCCGAGCCGCTCGGTGGGCAGCACGTCGGGCAGCAGGGCGGGTGCCGGGACCATGGTGCGGGGAGGGTCGGTGGTGATGGCCACGACCGAGACATTACACATCCGAATCGGTCGTGGCCAGCCCGTAATGGTGGAGGCCCGATCCCTATGCTGGAGCACCCATGACCCCTGAGAGCCCCCGCGCCGACGTGGCCCGACCCGTCCGTCGCCCCTGGCGGTCGTCGCTGGTGCTGGTCTGCCGGGAGTGCGACGGCGCCCGCGGCTTCGGGCCCAAGCGGGTCCGCAAGGCGCTCAAGGCCCGGACCCGGGCGGGGCTGCCGCGCAAGGCGGCCCGGGTCGCCACCGTCAGCTGCCTCGACGTCTGCCCCAAGCGGGCCGTGACCGTGGCCGTGGCCGGGGTGGGTGAGACGGCGGTGACGATCTCGGGCCCGGTCGGCGCCGCCGCCCTGGTCGACGGGCTGGCCCGGGCCCTCGAGGTCGAGGCCGGCCCGTGACCGAGCCCTGGCACCCGGGCGAGGAGCGGGCGCTGACGGCCCGCTCGGTGGTGGCGTCGACCCTCCTCGGCGTGCGCCCGCCCCGGCTGCCCACCCGCCAGCTGGTCGGCGCCTGCGCCCTGTTCGGCATCAGCGACGGCACCGCCCGGGTGGCGATCAGCCGGATGGTGGCGGCCGGCGAGCTGGCCCCCGTCGACGGCGGCTACGCCCTGACCGGCGCCCTGCTCGACCGCTCGGCCCGCCAGGACCTGAGCGCCGGCGCCACCACCCGGCCGTGGAGCCCGGCCGCCGGGTGGGCGATGGCCGTGGTCGTGGGCGAGGGCCGCGCCGCCAGCGAGCGGGCCGCCCTGCGCCGGGCCGCCGAGGCGCTCCGCCTGGCCGAGCGGCGCGAGGGCGTGTGGCTGCGGCCCGACAACCTCCCGGTCGCCGCCCTGCCCGAGGCCGAGGCGGTGGTGGCGGCGCAGTGCGACCGCTTCGTCGCCCACCCCGCGGGGGACGGCGCCGCCCTCGCCGCCGCCCTGTGGGACCTCGACGGCTGGGCGGCCCGGGCCACCCGGTTGGCCGCCGCCCTGGACCGGACCCGGCCCGCCCTCGACGCCGGCGACCGCACCGCCCTGCCCGAGGGCTTCGTGCTCTCGGCCGCCGTCCTCCGCCACCTCCAGGCCGACCCGCTGCTACCGGCCGAGCTGCTCCCCGCCGGCTGGCCCGGACCAGCGCTGCGCGCCGCCCACGGCACCTGGCGCCGGTCCTTCGACCACCTGTGGGCGGCATGGGCCCGGGCCCCCCAGGCCGAGGGTGCCCCGGCCGGCTAGGGCCTCGACGGGCGCAGGCGCGCCGCGGGCCGGCGGCCGCCACCCACGGGCCCAGCCGGTCGCGACCGCCACGGCCAGGCCGGGCACCGCCGCCACCGCGATCTGGATCACGCTGCGGAGGCCCTTCTCCCACGCCGTGGTCGGCACGCCCGTCGTGCCCACCGGGCTCCCTCCTCGGAGGCGGCGCTAGGCGCGGCCCGCCCCGGACTCCGGGCCGACGGCGAAGCCGAGGGCGACCAACAGGGCGGCGACGGCCTCGGCGAGGGCGACGTCGAGGGCGCCGCGCCGCTGGAACTGCCACACGGTCAGCGAGCCCTGCCAGAGGGCCACGACCAGCCGGCCGACCCCCGGCGGGGCGGCGGGCAGCCGGCGCTCGACGGCGGCCTCGAGGGTGGCGATCCAGGCCTGCCCCCGCGCCCGCAGCACCGGGTCGCGCAGGTCCTCCCGCAGCAGGAGGATCTGATCGGCCTCCTCCGACGGGTCGTAGGTGCCGCTGATCCGCAGCAGCATGTCGACCACGCCGTCGGGGCCGTCGCCGGCGGCGGCGTCGGCTGCCGCCGTGTGGGCGTCGAGGTGGTCCCAGGCCCGGAGCAGGGCGGCCTGGAGGAGGGCGGGCTTGGTGCCGAAGCGCTGCACGAGGGTGGCCGGGGCCAGGCCGACCTCGGCCGAGAGGGACTGGAAGGTCAGCGCCGCCGGCCCCCGGGTCTCGGCCAGGCGCAGGGCCTCGTCGAGGATGACCTCGTCGGACACGGACCTCTTGCGCGGCACCCGGACAGGGTATACGAATAGACGTTCACAAACGGTTGTTCACATACGAGAGGAGGCCCCATGGGGGCGTTGGACGGGAAGGTCGCACTGGTCGCCGGGGGCACGCGAGGTGCCGGACGGGGCATCGCCATCGAGCTCGGCGCCGCCGGCGCCCACGTCTGGGTCACCGGGCGGACCACCCGCGAGCACCGGTCGGAGTACGACCGCGACGAGACGATCGAGGAGACCGCCGAGCTGGTGGCGGCGGCCGGCGGCACCGCCACCGCCGTCCGGGTCGACCACCTGGAGTCCGACCAGGTCGCCGAGCTCGTCGCCCGCATCGACCGGGAGTCGGGCCGGCTCGACGTCCTCGTCAACGACATCTGGGGCGGCGAGGAGATGGTCGACTGGGACACCCCGGTGTGGGAGCACGACCTGGCCAAGGGCCGGCGGCTGCTCGACCTGGCCATCGAGACCCACCTGGTCACCAGCCACCACGCCCTGCCGCTGCTGATCCGTGGGCCCGGCGGCCTCGTCGTCGAGATGACCGACGGCACCCGCGAGTACAACGAGGCGACCTACCGGCTGTCGGTGTTCTACGACCTGGCCAAGTGGTCGGTCCTCCGCCTGGCGTGGGCCCAGGGCCACGAGCTGGCGCCCCACGGGGCCACCGCGGTGGCACTGACCCCGGGCTGGATGCGGTCCGAGATGATGCTCGAGCACTACGGCGTCACCGAGGAGACCTGGCGGGACGTGCTGACCCGCCCCCACGAGGAGCCGTACCCGGACCCGAAGCACTTCGGCATCTCCGAGACGCCCCGCTTCGTCGGGCGGGCCGTCGCCGCCCTCGCCGCCGACCCCGACGTCGCCCGGTGGAACCAGGCCTCGCTGTCCTCGGGCCAGCTGGCGCGCGAGTACGGCTTCACCGACCTCGACGGGAGCCGGCCCGACGCCTGGCGCTACCTCGTCGAGGTCCAGGACAAGGGCCTCCCGGCCAACCCCGAGGCCTATCGCTAGGGGCAGCCCCGCGGGCCACCCGTAGCCTGCGGCGGTGGACCTCCCACCCCCCGCCGACGACCGCCGGAGCCCGCTGCGCCGCCTCTGGACCTACGCCCGGGGCCACCGGCGCAAGGTCGTGGCCGCCATCGCCGTCACCACGCTCCAGAAGCTGGCCGACGTCATGCCCGAGCTGCTGATCGGCGCCGCCGTCGACGTGGTCGTCCGCCGGAAGGAGTCGCTGGTCGGCGAGGTCCTCGGCATCGAGAGCCTCGCCGGCCAGCTCACCGCCCTGGCCGTGGTCAACGTGCTCGTCTGGCTGGTCGAGTCGAGCGCCGACTTCGTGGCCCACCTGCTGTGGCGGAACCTGGCCCAGACGATCGAGCACGAGGCCCGGATGGACGCCTACGCCCACGTCCAGGATCTGGAGCTGGCCTGGTTCGAGGACCAGTCGACCGGCGGGCTGCTGTCGATCCTCAACGACGACGTCAACCAGCTGGAGCGGTTCCTCGACATCGGCGCCATCGACCTGCTGGCCACCTTCGTCAACGTCGTCTTCGTCGGCGCCGTCTTCTTCGTCGCCGCCCCCGAGCTCGGGCTGTTCGCCTTCGTGCCCATCCCGGTGATCATCTACGGCTCGATCCTGTTCCAGCGCCGGCTCGAACCCCGCTACGCCAAGGTCCGCCAGGCCGCCGCCGACGTGGGCGGGCTGCTGGCCGGCAACCTCTCGGGCATCGCCACCATCCGGGCCTTCAGCGCCGAACGCCGCGAGGTGGCCCGGGTCGAGACGGCCAGCCAGGGCTACCGCGACGCCAACGGCGAGGCCATCCGGCTCTCGTCGGCCTTCATCCCGATCATCCGCATGGCGGTGCTGGTCGCCTTCACCGCCACCCTGATCGTCGGCGGGCGGGCCGCCCTGCGCGGCGACCTCAACATCGGCATCTTCTCGGTGCTCGTCTACATGACCCAGCGACTGCTCTGGCCGCTGACCCGCCTGGGCGAGACCTTCGACCTCTACCAGCGGGCCATGGCCTCGACCCGCCGCATCCTCGACCTGCTGGCCGTCGCCCCGACGATCACCCCGGGCGCCGCCACCCTGCCCGCCGACGGCGGGGGCGAGATCCGCTTCGACGCCGTCGACTTCGCCTACGACGCCGGGGCGAAGGTGCTCGACGGCTTCGACCTCCACGTGCCCGCGGGCGAGACCCACGCCATCGTCGGGGCCACCGGCGCCGGCAAGTCGACCGTGGTCAAGCTGCTGCTCCGGCTGTACGAGCCGACCGGCGGGGCCATCCGCCTCGACGGCGTCGACGTCCGCGACCTCACCTTCCCGGCGCTGCGGGGGGCGATGGGCTACGTGGGCCAGGACGTCTTCCTCTTCCAGGGCACCGTCCGCGAGAACGTGGCCTACGGGCGCCCCGACGCCCCGCTCGACGACGTCGTGGCCGCCTGTCGCCTCGCCGAGGCCGACGCCTTCGTGCGGGGGCTGCCCCAGGGCTACGACACCGTCGTCGGCGAGCGGGGCCAGAAGCTCTCGGGGGGCCAGCGCCAGCGGCTCTCGATCGCCCGGGCCATCCTGCGCGACCCCCGGATCCTGGTGCTCGACGAGGCCACGTCGGCGGTCGACAACGAGACCGAGGCCGCCATCCAGCGCTCGCTGGAGGCGGTGGGGCGGGGCCGCACGGTCGTGGTGATCGCCCACCGGCTCTCGACGGTCCGCCACGCCGACCGCATCCACGTGCTCGAGCGCGGCCGCGTCGTCGAGTCCGGCACCCACGACGAGCTCGTCGCCGCCGGGGGCCTCTACGCCGCCCTGTGGCGGGTCCAGACCGGCGAGGTGGGGACCGCCTCAAGGTGCCAGGCACCTTGAGGCGATCGCAGGACACGCCCTAGCCCAGGTGGGTGCGGAGGAACTCGAGGGTCTGGGTGCGGCTGACGACGGCGGCGGCCGGGTCGTGGAACTGCTCGGCCCGGTCGTTCTCGAAGGCGTGGCCGGCGCCACCGTGGACGACCACCTGGACGTGCTCGACGGTGGCGACGGCGGCGTCCACGGTGGCGACCTGCTCGGCGGTGATGAACGGGTCGGCCCCGCCGAAGTGGAGGAGGGTCGGGCAGGTGATGGCGCCCACCCGGTCGGCGGCGTCGGCCACCCCCGAGCCGTAGTACGACACGCACGCCGCCGGCTCGCCCTCGGCCGCCGCCAGCCAGGCCAGGGTGCCGCCCAGGCAGTAGCCGAGCACCGCCGGGGCGCCGGTGACCGCCTCGTGGCCGGCCAGCGCGTCGAGGGCGGCCACGGTGTCGCCCACGGCGGCGGCGATGTCGAGCTTCCCGACCATCTCGTAGGCCTGGCCGAGGCCGGCCTCGTCGTGGGCGGCGGCGAAGCCGGGCGCGATCCGCCAGTAGAGGTCGGGGGCACCGACCACGTAGCCCTCGGCCGCCAGCTCGGTGGCGACGGCCCGGATCCAGTCGCCCACGCCGAAGATCTCCTGGACCAGCACGATGCCGGGGCCGCGGCCCTCGGAGGGGAGCCACACGGGCACGTCCATCGCACCGCCGTCGCGGGGGACGGCGAGGGTGGCGGCGGGCTCGACGGGGTCGGTCACGGGGGCTCCAGCAGGCGGGGGATCAGCGGGCGAACATCATCATCCACTGCTCCTGGGTCTGCGGGCGGAACACGACGTTCCGCTGGCGGACCTCGGCCATGGGGGCGGCCGGCTTCTCGGAGTAGAGGTGACCGGGGTAGAGCACGGCGTCGTCGGGCACCTGGCTCAGCCGCTGGGTGAGCGAGAGGTACATCTGCTCGGGGTCGCTGCCCGGGAGGTCGGTGCGCCCGCAGCCGTCGAGGAAGAGGGTGTCGCCGCCGAGCAGCCGGCCCTCGACGAGGAAGCACTGGCTGCCCGGGGTGTGGCCCGGGGTGTGGATCAGGGTGATGGGGATCTCGCCCACGGTCACGGTGTCGCCGCTGCTGTGGCCCACCAGGTGGTCGGGGCTGACCCCGGTGGCCTTGGTGACCCACTCGACCTCGTCGGCCTGGACGTGGACGGGGACGTCGGTGCGGTCGAGCAGCTCGGCGATGCCGGCGATCGGGTGGCCCATCAGGCTGCCGCCGACGTGGTCGGGGTGGTAGTGGGTGGCCAGCGTGCCGACCAGCCGCATCCCGTCGGCCTCCAGCAGGTCGAGGACGCCGGGCACGTCGTAGGCGAGGTCGACGGCCACCGCCTCGCCCGTCTCCCGATCGCCGACCAGGTAGACGAAGTTCACCATCTGCTGGGCGATCATGTCGTCGGAGGCGACATCCATCCCGGCGAGCAGCTGGCGGAAGTAGAGGCGATCGTCGGCCATCGGCCCATGCTGGCACCCCGGCACCGGCCCCACACCGCCCGCTCAACGTCGGGGGCCCGGGACCGACGATCACACCATGGCCCGCTCGTCCCTCCCTCGCCTGGTCGCCGCCGCCGTGCTGGTCGGGGCGACGCTCGCCGCCTGCTCGGGCGACGAGGACGAGCCGGTGGCCTCGACGCCGGGGCTGGAGCTGTCGGCGACCACCACCGAGCAGCCCCGCGGGACCGAGCCCCGGCGGACGACGACCACCACGGCCACGACCACGACGGCGAGCACGACCACGACGACCGAGGCCCCCACCACCACGACCACGACGGCGCCCGCCCCACCGACGGCCGACGCCCTCCTCGGCGCCCTGCCCCCGGCCGAGGCCCTGCCCGGTGAGGGCTGGGCGCGGCGCCAGGCGCCGACCCCGCCCGACACCGACCCGCCCACCCCGCTCTGCCAGGGCAGCGACGTCGCCACCCCGCTGACCAGCCTGCTCTACGAGGGCGAGGCCACCGGGGGCGCCGTCGCCCAGTACGAGCGGGCCGACGGCAGCGGGCTGGTGCGCATCGTCGTGGCCCCGATCCCCGACGCCGGGGCCCGGATCGCCGAGGCCCGCGACCAGCTCCCGGCCTGCGCCGCCGCCGTCACCCCGGTCGAGTGGCCGGCACAGGGCGACGCCGCCGTCGCCTTCGGGCGCACCCGCCCGCCGGCCGACGGCGCCCCCGGGCAGCAGACCCTCACCTGGGTGCTGGCCAGTGTCGGGCCGGTCGTCGCCGGGTTGGAGGTCCAGGCCCTCCAGGTCGAGGGCCAGGAGCTGGCCCCGCCGCCGACCCCGGGCGAGCTCCAGACCTTCCTCCAGGGCACTCTCGACGCCGTCGCCGCCCTGGCCTGAACCTCAGCGGGCGACGGCGGCGACGACGGTCGGCTCGGGCGGGGCCGGTGGGGCCGGGCGGGTGGCCCACCGCTCGACCCGACCGGGACCGGGGACCTCGTCGTGGCCCCAGACGAGCCGGGCCTCCAGGTCGGGCCCGGCGTCGAGCTCGACCCACGAGACGTGCGAGACCACGACGTGGGCGTCGGGGAGCGGGCCCCGGCCGGGCCGGCGGTGGAGCCGACCGCCGCCGCAGCCCGGGTTGGCGTAGAGGACCCCGTCGTGGTCGGCCAGCTCGGGGATGTGGGTGTGGCCGCTGACGTAGGCGGCGACGCCGTCGGCGGCCAGGGCCCGGGCCCGGCGGTGAGCGGCCGCGTTGCCCGGGTCGCCACCCCCGGTCATGTCGGGCGACCAGCCCCGGAACGCCCGCCAGGCGACCCCGCCCCAGAAGGCGGCGCCCCCGCCGACGGCGACGGCGAGCACCAGGGCGAGCGCGCCGACGGCGAGGGCGGCGGCCCCGGTGGCGGCCCCGAGGACGGCGGCCAGGCCGAGCCCGACGGCGACGCCGAACGGCACCGCGGCCAGGGCGACGGCCGGCACGACCTGGCGGTAGAGCAGGCGCGACCCGAGCAGCCCGGGCAGGTCGAGGGGGTCGGCCAGCAGGCCCAGGCCCTGGCCCCAGGCCCGGCGGGTGAGCCCGTCGACCTGGGGCAGCAGATCCTGCACGACGTGGTGGCCGAGCGGCGTCTCGGCCGGGTCGCGGGGGTCGGCGAAGGCGTTGGCGGGATCGAGCTGGTGGCCGTGCTCGACGCGGACCCGGCGGGCCCCGGCCGTGCAGGCCAGGTCGAGGTCGACGGCCAGGGCGACCGAGGCCCGGAGCCCCTCGCGCACCGCGGCGGTCGCCGGGGCGTGCCAGGCGAGGTGGCCGTCGTGGTTGCCGGGCAGCACCACCACGTGGCGGTCGGGGCCGGTGGCGAAGCCGGCCAGGGCGGCGGTGAACCGAGGGTGGGCGGCCAGGGCCCGGGCCGGGTCGCGGTGGGCCTCGCCCAGCAGCTCGAAGCAGTCGCCGGCGAGGACGACGACCCCGGGGCCGTCCCACGCCTCGACGGCGGCGGCGAAGGCCTCGGTGGCGCGCGCCGAGCCGGGCGTGGCCCGGGCGACGAGGTGGAGGTCGCTCGCCACCAGCACGCGACCGCCGGGCGGGACGGCCAGGGCCATCCCGTCGGGCACGTCGTGGCCCCGCCCTCCCATCTCGCCCGGTGCCGCGGCCATGCCTGATCCCTCCTCCCCGGCGGGCCCAGACTACGCCAGGTGCTCACCCAGCCACTCGACCACGCCCTGCCAGGACTCGTGCTCGGGGTCGATGACGGCGAAGTGGTCGACGTCGTCGAGGATCCGGGCGGTCACGTCGTCGCCGGCGTCGACGGCCCGGTCGCGGTAGGTCTCGGACAGGACCGGGGGGACGATCTCGTCGTCGCGGCCGTGGACCAGGTACGTGGGGCGGTCGAGCGGCAGCCGCTCGATCGGTGAGGCCAGCCCGTAGCGGCTGCCGTGGGTGGTGGCCGACCCGCCCATCAGGTCGTCGACGGCACCCCCGCCGAGCTGCTCGAGCGACCCGGCGGCCAGGTTGGTCACCCCGGCCTGCGAGACGACGGCGGCGGGCACGACCACCGGCCCGGCCCCGGGGGCGTCGGCGGGGAGGCCGGCCCGGGCCGCCGACCACAGGGCGAGCGTCCCCCCGGCCGAGTGCCCGACCACCGCCACCCGGTCGAGGTCGAGGTCGTGCTCGGCGGCCAGGGCGTCGAGGTGGTCGACCGCCGCGGCCACGTCGGTGAACGTCGTCGGCCACCCGCCCCCGTCGCCGACCGGGCGGTAGTCGACGTTCCACGCCGCCCACCCGGCGTCGACCACCGAGGCGGCCAGCCCGTCCATCAGGGCCCGGTCGTAGCCGGCCCGCCAGAACCCCCCGTGGACCAGCACGACCACCGGGTGGGGGCCGGCACCGTCGGGTCGGCTCAGGGCCCCGCGCTGGAGCTCGTGCTCGTCGCCGTAGGCGATCACCGTCACCCCGTCCTCCTCGTCGTCGGGCGGACCGGGCGGGGTGGGCACCGATCCCGTCCCGCCGTCGTCGTCACCGCCACACCCGGCGACCACCCAGGCGGCCCCGGCCGCGGCCAGGCCCAGGGCGGCCCGCCGCGACAGCATCAACCGGTGCCCCCGATGCCGACCCGGCCCTCGTGGAGGTGGAAGGGCACCGAGGTCACCACCGTGTCGGGCCGGGCCCGCAGGCGGGTGCGCAGCACCAGGGCGCTCTGGTTGTGGAGCACCTGCGCCCACCAGTGGTCGAGCACGAACTCGGGCAGGACCACGGTGAGGAAGTCGTCGCTGACCTCGGAGTCGTACTCCTCCACGAACCTCATGATGGGCCGTGAGAGCTCGCGATAGGGGGAGTACAGCGTGCGCAGCTCGACGGGGACCTCGTGGTCGGCCCACGCCCGGGTGATGGCGTCCTGCTGCTCGGCGTCGGCCACCACGGTGACGGCCAGCAGCCGGTCGGGGTTGAGCGAGCGGGCGTAGGCGATCGCCTCCAGCGAGCCCTTGGTGACCCGCCCGACCAGCACGACCACGGTGTGGGTCCTCCGCCGGGCCCGGTAGCCCTCGGGCACGGCCAGGGCCCGGTCGACGGTGGCGTAGTGGCGGTGGATCGCCCGGAAGCCGACGACGATCACCGGGATCACCACGGCCGGGATCCAGGCCCCGTCGGTGAACTTCGACGAGACCACGACCACCAGCACGACCCCGGTGGCGATGCACCCGACCACGTTGATCGCCAGCCCCCGCGGCCACCGCGGCTCCCGCAGCCGGAGGTGGTGGCGCACCATCCCGGCCTGGCTCAGGGTGAACCCGGTGAACACGCCGACGGCGTAGAGCGGGATCAGCAGCGTGACCTCGGCCCGGAACACGGTGATCAGCACGCCGGCCATGCCGGCCAGGATCAGGATGCCGTTGGAGAAGACGAGGCGGTCGCCCCGGGTCGCCAGCTGGCGGGGCAGGTAGCCGTCGCGGGCGATGATCGAGCTCAGCCGGGGGAAGTCGGCGTAGGCGGTGTTGGCGGCCAGGATCAAGATGGCGAAGGTCCCCAGCTGGAGCCCGTAGAACAGCACCGAGCCGTCGCCGAACACCGCCGCCGCCAGCTGCGCCAGCACGGTCTGGCCCTCCTCGTCGACCACCGGCCGGTAGTGGTGGGCGAGCACCGAGATCCCGAGGAAGCCGGTGGCGAGGATGGCCGCCATCAGCCCCAGGGTCTGGCTGGCGTGCCGGCTCTCGGGCTTGCGGAAGGCGGGCACGCCGTTGGAGATGGCCTCGACGCCCGACAGCACCACCGCCCCCGACGAGAACGCCTTGAGCAGGATGAACAGCCCGGCCGTCTCGCTCAGGTCGCTCTCCTCGGCGATCTCGGCCACGACCTCGCGGGACCGCTCGGTGGCGATCGTCGAGTCGTCGCCACCGAGGAAGACCTTGCCCAGCCCGACCACCAGCAGCGCACCCAGGAGGACCACGTAGAAGTAGGTCGGGACGGCGAAGACCTTGCCCGACTCCTTCACGCCCCGCAGGTTCCCGATGGTGAGCACGGCGAGGAAGCCGAGGGCGAGGGCGACCCGCAGCGCCGGCTCGTCGTTGAAGTGGAAGGCCGAGCCGATGGCCAGCACGCCGGCCGAGATCGAGACGGCGACGGTGAGCGTGTAGTCGACCAGCAGGGCGGCCCCGGCCACCAGCCCGGCCAGGGGGCTGATGTTCTCGCGGCTGACGATGTAGGCGCCGCCCCCGTTGGGGTAGGCGTGGATCGTCTGGCTGTAGCTGATGGCCACGATGGCCAGGAGCACGACGGCGGCGACGGCGATCGGCACCAGGTAGCGGTGCGACGCCGGGAACATCACCGCCCCCATCAGGATGAACAGCATCTCCTGGGTGGCGTAGGCGGTCGAGGAGATGGCGTCGGAGGCGAACACGGCCAGGGCGGTGGGCTTGCCGAGGCGCTGGTGCTCCTCGTCGCTGGACGCCAGCGGCCGGCCCACGAGGGCCCGCTTGAGCGTGGATGCCATGGTCACCTCCGAGCGGCGGCGGGAGCCTACGGCCGGCCGGCCGGCGCTGCGGTGGGGCGGGGCGTGAAGGAACCGTGAAGACTGGTGACCCCGGCGTGACCCCCGCACGGCCGTGCGTAGGCTCCGCCGGGCCGTGGGCCAGGTCGGCCCCGAGGAGGTCGGTGTGCACGTCGTCGTGGTCGGATGCGGTCGGGTCGGCTCGGGCCTGGCCGCGGCGATCGAGGGTCACGGCCACACCGTCGCCGTCGTCGACCGGCGCCCGGAGGCCTTCGACCGGCTGCCCGACGGCTTCGCCGGCCGCACCGTCGTCGGGGTCGGCTTCGACCGGGACCGGCTGCGGGCCGCCGGCATCACCGAGGCCGGGGCCCTCGCCGCCGTCACCAGCGGCGACAACTCGAACATCCTGATCGCCCGGGTGGCCCGCGAGACCTTCGGCCTCGACCGGGTCGTGGCCCGCATCTACGACCCGCGGCGGGCCGCCATCTACGAGCGGCTCGGCATCCCCACCATCGCCACCGTGCAGTGGACGACCGATCGCATCCTTCAGCGGGTCCTCCCCGACCGGCCCGGCGTCGAGTGGATCGACCCCAGCGCCAAGGTGGTGCTCGTGGAGCGGCTCGTCCCCGCCGCCTGGGCGGGCACGCCGGCGACCGCCCTCGACGACGACGGCGGGGCCCGGGTCGTCGCCGTCACCCGGCTCGGCGTGGCCCGGGTGCCCACCGCCGACCTCCTGCTCCAGGACGGCGACACCGTCCACCTGGCCCTCGACGGCGACGCCGTCGGGCCGCTCGACGCCCGGCTCGCCGCCGGTCCGGGAGGTCACCCGTGAAGGTCGTGATCGCCGGCGGTGGGGCCGTCGGCACGTTCATCGCCACCTCGCTGGCCGACGCCGGCCACGACGTCACCGTCGTCGAGGTCGACCGCTCCCGGGTCGAGACCGCCCGGGCCACCGACGAGACCCCCGGCGTGCGCTGGGTCGTGGCCGACGCCTGCGAGGTCAGCGAGCTGGCCCGGGCCGACGTCGAGCACGCCGACGTGGTCGCCGCCGTCACCGGCGACGACGAGGACAACCTGGTCGTCTCGTTGCTGGCCAAGCAGGAGTTCGCCGTCCCCCGCGTGGTCGGCCGGGTCAACAACCCCCGCAACGAGTGGATGTTCACCGAGGCGTGGGGGGTCGACGTCGCCGTCTCCACCCCCCACCTCCTCACCGCCCTGGTCGAGGAGGCCGTCTCGGTGGGGACGCTGGTCCGCCTCCTCGCCCTGGAGGGCGGCAAGGCCCAGCTCTCCACCGCCACGCTCACCGAGGCCTCGCCGGCGGTCGGCCAGGACCTGGCCCATCTCCCCCTCCCCCGGACCTGCACCGTCGTCGCCGTGCTGCGCGACGGCCGGGTCGTCGTGCCCCGGGGCGACACCGTGCTCCACGCCGGGGACGAGGTCGTCGTGCTCACCACCGACGACGTCGAGGGCGAGGTCGTCACCGTCCTGCTCGGCTGATGCTGTCCCGCCTGCGCCGCTCGCTGGCCCGGAGCACCGACGAGCTCCACGCCGAGGCCCTCCAGGCCCGCTTCGCCGCCGCCGGCACCGCCCCGATCGCCGAGGCCCCCGACCGGGGCGCGGTCCGGATCCGGGGCGAGGTGGCCGGGCTCCAGGTCGTCCCCCGGGCCGGCGCCCCGGCGCTCGAGGTCACCCTCGACGACGGCACCGGCCGCGCCGTCGTCGTCTTCACCGGGCGCACCCGGGTCGGCGGGCTCGACCCCGGGCGGGCCGTCGAGGCCATCGGCATGGCCCGTCGCGCCGGCGGGAGGCTCGTCCTCCTCAACCCCGAGTACCGCCTGCTGCGGTCGGGCTCGCCCTAGGGCTTGGCCTTCTTGGCCCGGTCCTCGACCGTGTCGACGCCCTTCTTGGCGGCGCCGGCGACCTTGTCGATCTTCTCGGTGTGCTTGCCCTTGGTCTTGGCGTCGATGACCTCGGCGGCCTTGTCGATGCCGTCGTCGACCTTGTCGGCGTTGTCGGCGATGGCGTCGGCCACCTTGTCGATGGCGCCGCTCTTCTTGAACCGGTCCAGGAACCCCATGGGAACCTCCTCGTCGGGTGTCCCGACCCTACGTGGTCAGGCCACCACCTCGACGGGCGTGCCGGTGGGGCCAGGGTGGTGACGTGCCGTGCCTGGCGACCTGGCCCACGCCACCGCCGAAGCGGGTGTCCACCTCGGGGACGCCGGTGAAGGTCAGGGGCAGGCCCTCCCACGTCGGGTTGTCCATGACCCGGCCGCTGGGGGCGGGACGCCGGGCCCGGCGAACAGGGCCACGCCGGGGGCCGGGGCGACGTCGGGGCGACGACGCCCGAGGCGGCTACCGAGGCGGCGCCACCCACGAACCGTCCCAGGTGGTGGCGACGGTCGGCAGGCCGGCCCGGTCGAGCGGGGGCGGCGCCGGGCCCGGGTCGGGCAGCCCCACCGAGGCGGCCAGGCGGCGCCGGACCTCGGCCGGGGCGACCCCGGCAGCGGTGGCGTCGGCCAGGGTCACGGCGCCGTGCCGCTTGGCCAGCCGGGCCCCGTCGGGCCCGAGCACCAGGGGGACGTGGAGGTGGGCGGGCACGGCCAGCCCGAGGACCCGGGCCAGGTGGACCTGGCGGGGCGTCGAGGGGAGGAGGTCGTCGCCCCGCACCACCTCCTCCACCCCCTGGGCGGCGTCGTCGACCACGACGACGAGGTTGTAGGCGGGCAAGCCGTCGTTGCGGCGGAGCACCACGTCGTCGACCACGCCCCGCACCGGACCGTGGAGGGCGTCGACCGCCTCGACCTCGACCCCCGGCGAGCGCAGCCGGAGGGCGGGGGGCCGGCCCTCGGCCCGGCGGGCCCGGCGCTCGGCCTCGGTCAGCCGCCGGCAGGTGCCCGGGTAGGCGTCGGGCGGCGTGTGGGGGGCCCGGACCGCCTCCCGGATCTCCCGCCGGGTGCAGTAGCAGGGGTAGGTGAGCCCGGCGGCGACCAGGCGGTCGAGGGCGTCCTCGTAGAGGTCACGGCGCTCGGACTGGCGGACGACGGGCCCGTCCCAGTCGAGGCCGAGGGCCTCCAGGTCGGCGAGCTGGCCGGCCTCGTGTCCGGGTCGCGACGACGGGTCGAGGTCCTCGACCCGGAGGAGGAACCGGCTGCCGTCACCCCGGGCCGCCCACCACGCCAGCAGGGCGGTGCGGAGGTTGCCCAGGTGGAGCGGCCCGCTGGGGCTGGGGGCGAAGCGACCGACGGCCACGCCGCCCACCTTGGCATCCCGGAGCCGAACCACAGGCGAGCCGGCCGGCCGGCCCGGTGCTGTGACCCTGCGGCGCGGGCGAACCATGGCCGGCGCCACCGGCCGGTGTGCGGTATCCCTGAGCCCGTGACGACCGCGGCGTCCGCCTCCCCCGACCGCCCCGAGCGGCGTCGGCTGATCCTCGAGCGCGACGGCGCCCGCTGCGTGTGGTGCCGGCGGGAGGTCGGCACCGGGTTGGTGGCGGCCACCACCGAGCACGTGCTGCCCCGGCTCAAGGGCGGGCCGTCGTGGATCGAGAACGAGGTGTTGGCCTGCGCCCGGTGCAACGGCGCCCGCGGCCACGCCACGCCGGCCGAGTGGCTGGAGGAGTGCCGGCGGCGGGGTTGGGAGCCCGACGGCGCCGGGGTCCTCCGCGCCCTGGAACGCCTGGAGGCGGCGATCGCCGCCCGGGGCGGGCAGCGCCGGGCCCGGCCCTACCTCCGCACCCAGCTGCGCCGGATGCGCCGGTTGGTGCCCGACGTCTGACCGCCTCCCCCACGCCCCGCGGAACCGGTGGGGACGGCACCGCGAACACTCGCCACACCTGCTGCGGGCCCCTGTCGGGGGTCCGACGGGCGCTCCCCGGCTCCGGGCGATCGGCGGCACGACCGGCCGGCCGCACCGCCCATGACGCTCGCGACGACACCGACGCCCCGGCCGCTCGACGGTGGCCCGGACGATCCCACCGGACCCGGCGCGCCCGCCCCGACCGGTTGCGGCGACGGCTGGTGCTCCCGGGACTGGCCGCCGTGATCCTCCAGGGCTCGACCCGCCCCCCCGCCGACGGACCTCCCCCGCTCCCCCTCGGCTTCGTCGGCGACCGCCTGCCCGCCGCCCGACCTCCCCCGCTCCCCCGGGCTGCGTCGGCTGCGTCGGCTCCTCCGGCTGCGTCGGCGACCGATCGCCGCGGCTCCGGGCTGCGCCTCAGATCTCGCGCAGCGGGGTGGTGCGGGGGCCGAAGATGAACAGCGGGGACGGGTCGGGCGGGGGGATCGGGTCCCAGGCCAGGGCCCGCACCTCGGCCGGCGAGCGCCGCCCGAGACGGAGCCGCAGCACCTCGAAGGCCGAGGTCCGGAGCCGGTAGGTCGGGCCCGGCACCGAGGGCGAGCGCACCGTCGGGCCCCCGGCCAGGGTGGCCTCGAGGTTCCACGGCGCCGCCAGCTCGCCCACCAGGGCCGCCGCCGCGGCGCCGACGACGGTGTCGTCACGGGCCCCGGGGCGCCCGAGGGCGAGCCGGATGTCGTGCTCGTGGGACACGACGTCGAGCACCGCCGGCCAGATCGCCCCGGCGGTGACGACCTCCTCGAACGGCGGGGCCAGCTCGCCCCACCGAGCCAGCAGGTCGGGACCGGCGTCGGGGGCGTGCCGGGCGACCTGCTCGGCGGTGATCTCCGCCCCCGGCGGGCCGGTGATCAGCCCGGCCATGGCGTCCTCGACGGTGCCCACCAGGTGGCCGACCACGCCCTTCACCGTCCACCCCGGGCAGGCCCGCACCGGCCGGTCCCACCGCTCCGCCGGCTCCGTCGCCAGCAGCGCCGCCAACCGCTCGCGGGCCCGCCGGTACTCGTCTCCGAGCACGAGCGTCACCGCCTCAGCCCTCCTTGGGCATCGACTCGAACCGGGTGAGGTGGGCGAGGAAGCTGAGCCGGGCCACCCCGGTCGGGCCGTTGCGCTGCTTGGCCACGATGACCTCGGCCAGGCCCTGGTTCTCGGGGGTCGGCTCGTAGACCTCGTCGCGGTACAGGAACATCACGA
>DASTYI010000160.1:0-5216 GCA_035765045.1 Iamia sp.
GCCCAACGCCATCTACCGGGTGTGGAACGGGGCCTTCGACCGGGCCGCCGCCCTCCAGCTGGCCACCGTCCTCGTCGGCCTCGCCCTCACCATGGTCACCATCGAGCGGGTGCTGCGGGGCCGGGCCCGCTACCACCAGGCCCTCGGGCGGGGCGACGCCGTCGTCCCCCGCCGGCTGCGGGGGTGGCGAGGCGTCCTCGCCGCCGTGCCCGGCTTCGCCCTCCTCGCCGCCGTGTTCGGGCTGCCGGTCGTGCAGCTGGCGGCGTGGTCGGTCGAGGTCGTCGGGTCGGGCGACACCACCGGCGACATGGTCGCCGCCACCCGCCACACCCTCCTGCTCGGCGGCGTCACCGTGCTGGTGGCGGTGTCGACGGCGACGCTGGTCGCCTACGGCAAGCGGGGCAGCCGGTCACGGGTCGGGCGGGTGCTGGCCCGGCTGGCGACCGTGGGCTACGCCGTGCCCGGGACGGTCGTCGCCGTCGCCGTGTACGGCCCGCTGGTGTGGTTCGACCGGCGCATGGTCGACGTGGCCGAGTCCCTCGACCGCGACATCGGGCTGATCGTCACCGGCTCGATCCTCGGACTCGTCCTCGCCTACACCGTCCGCTTCCACGCCCTCGCCTTCTTCTCGGTCGAGGCCCGCATGGGCCGGATCAGCACCGACCTCGACGACGCCGCCCGGGCCCTCGGCGCCGACCGGGCCCGGGTGCTGGCCGACGTCCACCTCCCGCTGCTGCGACCCGGGCTGCTGACCGCCGCCCTGCTCGTGCTGGTCGAGGTGATGAAGGAGCTCCCCGCCACCGCCCTGCTCCGCCCGCTCGGGCGCGACACCCTGGCCATCACCGTCTACGAGGCCACCAAGGACTCCCGGCTCGACGCCGCCGCCCTCCCGGCCCTGCTGATCGTGCTGGCCGGGCTCGTGCCCGTGATCCTGCTCGTCCGCTCGATGCGGGCCGACGGCTGGGACTCCGCCGCCGACGCCCTCTGACGCCCTCTGACGCCCGGCGCGGCCGGTCGGGGGCGGCTCCCCGCAGCCCGCGGGCGGTCGCCCCGGGTAGGTTCGCCCGTCATGGGCTACCCCCCGCCTCCCCCGCCCCCCGGTGCCCCTGGTGGCCACGTCCCGCCCGGCGGTCCCCCGCCCGGTTACGGCGCTCCCCCCGGTCCGCCCCCGGGAGGCCCGGGCTACGGCGCACCCCCGCCCGGGGGCCCGCCGCCCGGGTACGGCGGCCCGCCCCCCGGCTACGGCGGCCCGCCGGCCGGTGGCTCGGGATCGTCGGGCGGGTCCAAGGGCCCGCTGATCGCCCTGATGGCGGCGCTGGTCGTCGTCGTGCTGCTCGTCGTCGTGGGCGGTGTGATCCTCCTCACCCAGAGCGGTGGCGACGACGAGGTCGAGCTGACCGAGGCGCAGCTGCGCGACGCCCTGGTGACCGCCGGCGACGTCGGCGACGGCTTCACCGCCGAGCCCTCGTCCGAGGACGACGAGAGCGACGACTTCGACCGCGACGAGATCGACGCCAGCGAGGAGTGCATCGACCTCTACGAGCAGTACGCCGAGCTCGAGGAGCAGGGCGGGCCCCGGGTCGAGGCCGGCGTCACGCTGGAGGACGACGAGAACGTGCAGGTCGAGCAGAACCTCTCGCAGGGCGCCGAGTTCGGCCTCGACGAGCTCCGCCAGCTGGTCGACACCTGCCCCGAGATCGCCTTCGACGACGGCGAGCAGGCCGGCGCCATCCGCTTCGAGATCGTCGACGACATCGTCGAGGTGGGCGACGAGAGCGTCACCCTCCGACTCGAGGTCGACATCGAGTCGCCCGTCTCGATCACCGTCGCCACCCTCGGCGTGCTGTGGGTCCGCGACGGCACCCACGCCAGCGTCAACGTCTCCGGCGCCATCGACAGCGACACCTTCGAGGCCGAGGAGCCCGACGAGGGCCTCCTCCGCGACGTCGTCGAGCGCGCCGACGAACGCCTCATCGAGGTCATCGACGAGGCGTAGCTCTCTCGTCGGACCCCTCGCTTCGCTCGGGCTCCTCCTCGAACTGGGGGGCCCTCGCTGCGCTCGGGGCTGAAGGGCCTCCCAGAGCCGGAGCCCTCGTTCCTCGGGCACACGGCTCTTCGCCTGGGGGTTCCCCCCAGACCCCCAGCGGCTGCGCCGGGCGGGGCGTGGTCGCCTGCGATCGGTGTGGAGGCTGGGGGTCTGCTGGGGCCTCGTCGCCTGCCCGCTTGCGGGTGGGGCGGGGGCCGGTAGCGTCGGGGCGTGGCTGCCCACGTCGTCGTGCCGGTGAAGGCGTTCCGCGCGGCCAAGGGGCGGTTGGCCGGCGCGCTCGACCCGGCGGCGCGGGCGGACCTGGCCCGGACGATGGCCGAGGGCGTCGTCCGGGCGGCGGCGCCGCTGCCGGTCACCGTCGTGTGCGACGACGCCGACGTCGCCGCCTGGGCCCGGGGCCTGGGGGTCACCGTCGGGTGGACCCCGGGGCTGGGGCTCGACGGCGCCGTCGAGGCCGGGGTCGCCGCCGTCGAGGCCGCCGGCGCCACCCGCGTCGTCGTCGCCCACGCCGACCTCCCCCTCGCCCGTGACCTGGCCGGCCTGGCCGACGAGCACGACCCGGCCACGATCGCCCTGGTCCCCGACCGCCACGGCGACGGCACCAACGTCGTCGTCCTCCCCGCCGGCTGCGGGTTCCGCTTCGCCTACGGCCCCGGGTCCTTCGCCCGGCACCGGGCCGAGGCCGCCCGCCTCGGGGTCGCCGTCCACGTCGTCGACGACCCCCGCCTCGGCTGGGACGTCGACCTCCCCGCCGACCTCGACATCCCCTGCCTCGACCGGTGATCGTCTCCACCCGGGACCTGCCCGTCCCCGAGCGGGCCCTCGCCGTCGGCGCCCACCCCGACGACGTCGAGTTCGGTGCCGGCGCCACCCTGGCCCGCTGGGCCGAGGCCGGCTGCGCCGTCTCGCTGCTGGTGTGCACCGACGGGTCGAAGGGCACCTGGGACGTCGACGCCGACACCGCCGCCCTGGTGGCCACCCGCCAGGCCGAGCAGCGCGACGCGGCCCGGGCGCTGGGGGCCACCGGCGAGGTCGTCTTCCTCGGCCGGGTCGACGGCGACCTGGTGGCCGACCGGGAGGCCATCTCGGCCGTGGCCCGGGAGATCCGCCGGCTGCGCCCCGACGTCCTCCTCGGCCACGACCCGTGGCGCCGTCACCGCCTCCACCCCGACCACCACGCCGCCGGGCGGATCGTGGTCGACGCCCTCGTCGCCGCCCGCGACCCGCACTTCTTCCGCGACCACGGCATCGCCCACCACCGGCCCGGCGCCCTGCTGCTGTTCGAGGCCGACGGCCCGGGCCACGTCGAGGTCGCCGCCCCCCGCCACGTCGAGGCCAAGATCGCCGCCCTCGAGGCCCACCGCAGCCAGTACGAGTCGACCATGTTCGTCAGCGCCGACGACGCCGGCGCCGAGGCCGAGCGCTTCCGCCGCCGCATCCGCGACGAGGCCGCCACCGCCGGCCGCGTCGTCGGCCGCCCCGCCGCCGAGCTCTTCGCCCACCTCCCCACCGACCGCTGACACCTCCCGCCCGCCAGGGCATAGCGTCCGACCCGTGCGCCGTGTCATCGCCGTCCTCGCCGCCGCCCTCCTCGCCGCCACCGTCGCCGGGTGCTCCTCCGACGACGGGTCCTCCTCGTCCTCCGACGGCCCCGCCGAGTGCAACCGGGAGCTGACGAGCGACGACGAGATCCGGGTGACGGTCATCGGCTCGGTGGCGAGCGACGTCAACATCACGTCGTTCGACGGCACGACGATCCGGCTCCACTGGTTCCCTGCCGTCCCCGCCGGCGTGGCGCCGACGATCCTGATGGGCCCGGGGTGGGGGCAGGCCGGGGACACCTCGCCGGAGGGCACGCCGATCCTCGGTGCCCTCGGCATCCAGGAGATGACCGAGCGGGGCTACAACGTGGTCACCTGGGACCCGCGCGGCTTCGGGGCGTCGAGCGGCACGGCCACGGTCAACGACCCCGAGGCCGAGGGGCGCGACGTCCAGGTCATCCTCGACTGGCTGACCACGCGACCCAGCGCCCTCACCGACGGCGAGGGCGACCCGGCCGTCGGCATGGTCGGCGCCTCCTACGGCGGTGGCATCCAGCTCACGACGGCCGGGCTCGACTGCCGGATCGACGCCATCGTCCCCACCATGGGCTGGCACTCGCTGGAGACCAGCCTGTACCCGCACGAGACGGTGAAGGCGGGGTGGGCCGGTGTCCTGAGCGACGTCGCCGCCGACGCCGACCTCGACCCGCACATCGCCAGCGCCAACGCCTCGGGGCAGGCGACCGGCACGTTGAGCGACGAGGACCGCCAGTGGTTCGTCGACCGGGGCCCGGGCGACCTGGTCGAGCAGATCCGCACGCCGACGCTCCTCGTCCAGGGCACCGTCGACACCCTCTTCACGTTGCAGGAGGCGGTCACCAACTTCGAGATCATCCAGGGCAACGACGTCCCCGTCTCGATGCTCTGGTACTGCGGCGGCCACGGCGCCTGCCTGACCGAGGCGGGCGACCCGGCCGACATCACCGAGGCCACCTTCGCCTGGCTCGACCGGCACCTCAAGGACGAGGACGTCGACACCGGCCCGGTCGTCAGCGTCATCGACCAGGACGGCCGGCGCTGGACCGGCGACGACTACCCGGCGGAGCCCGACGGGGCCGTGGAGGCGAGCGGGGCGGGCGGCACCCTCGCCCTCACCGCCGACAGCGTGGCCGGGCCACTGGTCGACGCCGAGTCGGCCGACCTCCTCACCGGCCTGGTCAGCCCGATCACGCCGGCCCGGGCCGAGACGGCCGTCGAGACGACGATCACCGCCGACACCGACGGCCTCGTGCTGGGGGCGCCCCGGCTGACGATGACCTACACGGGCACGACGCCCGACGGGCCCGAGCCGACCCGGGTGTTCGCCCAGCTGGTCGACGCCGAGACCGGCTTCGTGCTCGGCAACCAGATCACGCCGGTGCCGGTCGTCCTCGACGGCGAGGAGCAGACCGCCGTGGTCGACCTGGAGATCGTCGCCCACCACCTGGCGGCCGGTGACGAGCTGATCCTCCAGATCGTGGCCACCACGCCGGCCTTCGCCACCCCCCGCCTCGGCGGCTCGATCGACATCGCCTCGCTGGCGGTCTCGCTCCCCACCACCGAGGCCCTCACCGCGGCGTGAACCGTAC
>DASTYI010000161.1:0-44194 GCA_035765045.1 Iamia sp.
CGCCCACCTGGCGGCGACAGGGGTCGACGTCGTCCCGCTGGTGCGGTCACCGACGCCGTGGCTCCCCGACGCCGTGGTCGCCGACCTCCTCCGCGACGACCTGGCCCCGCTGCTGGCCGGGGCCGACGCCGTCGTCCACCTGGCCGGGGCCAGCGAGGTGCGCTTCGCCGCCGACCCCGAGCGGGCCCACGACGAGACGGTCGCCACCACCGACCGGGTGGCCCGGGCCACCGGCGGCCGCCTGGTCCTCCTCTCGACGTTCCACGTCTACGGCGGCCGGACCGACGACGGCGTCGTCCACGAGGGGGTCGAGCCCGTCCCCGTCCACCCCTACGCCGCCTCCCGGCTGGAGGGCGAGGCGCTCGCCGCCGAGCACGGGCCCGCCCACCTGGTCACGCTGCGGCTGACCAACTCGATCGGGCCGCCCGCCGACCGGCGGGTCGACCGCTGGACGCTCGTGGCCAACGACCTCTGCGCCCAGGCCGCCGCCGGCGAGCCGCTCGTGCTGCGGTCGAGCGGGCACGCCGGGCGCGACTTCGTCGACCTGGGCGAGGCCTGCCGCATCCTCGGCGCGGCCGCCACCGGGGCCGTGCCCGCCGGGACCTACAACCTCGGCTCGGGCACGACCACCCGCGTCCTCGACCTCGCCCACCTGGTGGCCGAGGCCGCCCACGAGGTGCTCGGCCGGCGACCCGACGTGGTCGCCCCGCCCCACGAGGGCCCCGAACCCGAGCCCTTCCGGGTCGCCGTCGAGAAGCTGGCCGCCCACGTCGCACCCCCCGACCCCGACCTCCGCCCGGCCCTGGTCGGCACCCTCCGCCTGCTGGCCTGAGCAGGACCCGGGGCGGCGACGCCCAATGGAGTGACATGGCCGAGCTGCGGGTGCCCACGATCATCCTCTGCGGCGGGCGCGGGACCCGGATCAGCGAGGTGAACCCGACCATCCCCAAGCCGCTCCTGCCCATCGGCGAGCGGCCGGTGCTCTGGCACATCATGAAGGTGTACGCCCACCACGGGGCCACCGACTTCGTGCTGGCGCTGGGCTGGCTGGGCGAGGAGATCCGCCGGTTCTTCCTCAACTACCACGCCCTGACCTGCGACTTCTCCATCGAGCTGGGGAAGCCCGACGAGATCGAGTACCACGGCTCCCACGCCGAGGAGTCGTGGCGGGTCACCTGCGTCGACACCGGGCGCGACAGCCTGACCGCCACCCGGGTGCGGCGGGCGGCGGCGGCGATCCCCGGCGACGGGCCGGTGATGGTGACCTACGGCGACAGCGTGGGCGACGTCGACATCGCCGCCCTGCTCGCCTTCCACCGGGCCCACGGCAAGCTGGCCACCGTCACCGCCGTCCGCCCCCCGGGCCGGTTCGGCGAGCTGGTGCTCGACGGCCGCGCCGTGCAGCGCTTCGACGAGAAGCCGCAGACCAGCGAGGGCTCGATCAACGGCGGGTTCATGGTCTTCGAGCGGGAGGCGATCGAGCGCTTCATCCCCACCGACGCTGACGTGATGCTGGAGCGCGAGCCGATGAGCGGACTGGCCAGGGCCGGGGAGCTGGTGGCCTTCGCCCACGACGGCTTCTGGCAGCCGATGGACACGCCCCGCGAGCGCGACCTGCTCGAGCGCATGTGGGTCGACGGCACCGCCCCGTGGCGGGTCTGGTCGTAGCCGTGGCCGAGATCGACGGGCTGATCGTCACGCCCAAGCGCCGCATCCCCGACGAGCGGGGCGCCATCTTCCACATGCTCCGCGAGGATGACGACGCCTTCGAGCGCTTCGGCGAGATCTACTTCTCGCTCGTCTACCCGGGCGTGGTGAAGGGCTGGCACATCCACCGCGAGATGACGCTCAACTACGCCGTCCCCGTCGGGATGATCAAGCTGGTCTGCTACGACGACCGGGAGGGATCGCCGACCCGGGGCAACGTGGCCGAGATCCACACCGGCGAGCTCGACTACGCCCTGATCACCATCCCGCCGATGGTGTGGAACGGGTTCAAGGGCGCCGGCACCGGCCCCGCCCTGGTCGCCAACTGCTCGACCGTCCCCCACGCCCCCGGTGAGATCGACCGCCTCGACCCCTTCACCGCCGACATCCCCTACGACTGGGCCCTGAAGCATGGCTGACGGCCGAACGTTGGACCGCACCCGCCGCATGCGGCGGGTTCCCGTACAAGGTTCGTCGCTGGCGATCGACGTCGCCGGGGTGACAAAGCGGTACCGGCGGGGGGCGGGGGTGCACACCGCCGTCGACCGGGTCGACCTGCGGGTGGCGCCGGGCGAGGCGGTCGGCATCCTCGGGCCCAACGGGGCCGGCAAGACCACCTTGCTGCGGCTGATCGCCGGGGTGACGGCGCCGACCGAGGGCCGGGTCACCACCCGGGGCCGGGTCGTGCCCCTGATCAGCGTCGGCGTCGGCTTCCACGCCGAGCTGTCGGGCCGGGAGAACGTCCGGGTCAACGGCCAGCTGCTGGGCCTGACGGTGGCCGAGATCGACGCCGCCTACGACTCGATCGTCGCCTTCGCCCAGCTGGCCGGGCACATGGACCAGCCGGTGAAGCTCTACTCGACCGGGATGCAGATGCGGCTGGCCTTCGCCGTGGCCATGCACGCCCGTCCCGACGTCCTGCTGCTCGACGAGATCCTCGCCGTGGGCGACACCGCCTTCCAGCTCAGGTGCCTCGACCGCATGACCGAGCTCCAACGGGCGGGGACGACGATCGTCTTCGTCTCCCACTCGGTCCACGCCGTGCGGCTCCTGTGCCCGCGCGCCTTGGTGGTCGACGGCGGCGCCGTCCGCTTCGACGGCCCCTCCGACGCCGCCGTCGGCCACTACCACCGCCTCCTCTCCGAGCTCGGTGGGATCCGTGACACCGACGTGTCACGGATCCCACCGAGCTCCGTCAGGGTGGTGGGGTCGCGGTTGCTCGACGGGGAGGGGCGGGAGCCCGACGAGCTGGTGCTGGGGCGGCGCTACGTCGTCCGCCACCGGCTGGCGGTCGACGCCGATGTGGCCGGGCCCGTGGCCGAGGTCGTGGCCACGTCCGAGGCCGGGGTCGAGGCCCACCGAGCCCGGGTGCCGCTCGGCGCCGACCTGGTCGCCGGGACCGAGGTCGAGCTCGACGTCGCCCTCGACGCCGCCCTGGCCGGCGGGACCTACCGGCTGACCCTGGCCGTGCTCGACGCCGACGGCCGGAAGGTCGGCGACGACGGGGACGGCGTGGCCGCGTACCGCCCGCCCGCCCTCGGCAGCTACGGCCTGGGCGAGCTCGACGCCGAGATCCGCCTCGACGACGTCGTCCTCAGCGACCACGAGGCGGTCGAGATCGGGGCGGCCCGATGAGCGCCGTCGCCGTCGACGCCGCCCCCGCCTTCGCCGCGGACCGCAACGCCGACGTCCGCCGGACCGTGCCGTGGAGCCCCTTCGCCTACGTCGCCCGCCAGCTCCGCCGCTGCGTCGCCGACCTGATCGCCGCCGCCGACCCCGGCCCAGCTCCCGTCGTCCTCGACTACGGCGCCGACGACGCCCCCTACCGCCGCCACCTGCCCGCCGGCGCCGACTACCGATCGGCCGACCTGGCCGGGAACCCCCGGGCCGACGTCGAGATCCGGCCCGACGGGTCGCTGCCGATCGCCGACGGCACCGTCGACCTCGTCCTGTCGACCCAGGTCCTGGAGCACGTCGACGACCCCGCCCTCTACCTCTCCGAGTGCGCCCGGGTGCTCCGCCCCGGCGGGTCGCTCGTCCTGACCACCCACGGGATCATGTACATCCACCGCGACCCGCAGGACTACTGGCGCTGGACCTGCGACGGCCTGGAGAAGATCGTGGGCCAGGCGGGCCTGGAGGTCGAGCGCTCCGAGGGCGTGCTCGGCCTGGTGCCCGCCGGGCTCCAGCTCGTGCAGGTCGGGTTGGCCCGCAAGCTGCCCCGGTTCGTGCTGGCCCCGCTCTTCCTGCTCTTCCAGGCCCTGATCGCCGCCACCGACCAGGGCTACACCGCCGGCGGGCGCCGCCAGTTCGGCCTGGTGATCGGCGTCCTGGCCCGCAAGCCGGGGGTGGCGGCATGACCGACGTCCTCGAGCTCACCCCGCAGCCGGCCGGCGTCGGCCCCTGGGCCCGCTCGGTGTGGGCCCACCGGTCGGTGCTGCGGACCCTGGCGGCCAAGGACTTCAAGGTCCGCTACAAGCGGGCGTCGCTCGGCGTGGCCTGGGCCGTCGCCCTGCCGCTCGTCCAGGCCGTCGTGCTGGCGGTGGTCTTCGGCCGGCTCGGCCTCGACACCGACGGCGTCGACTACCTCGGCTACGTGCTGGCCGGGGTGACGGCGTGGTCGTTCGCCGCCCTGTCGTTCCAGGCCGGGACGACGGCCGTGGTCGACGGCGCCGCCCTCACCGACAAGATCTGGTTCCCCCGGGCGCTGCTGGTGCTGGCCCCGATCGGCGCCAACCTGGTCGGGCTGGCGATCGGGCTCGGCATCGTCACCGCCGTCCAGCTGGGGCGGGGCGAGCTGGGGGCCGAGGTGCTGCTGGTCGTCCCGGCCGCCGCCCTCCTCGTCGCCCTGGCCACCGGGCTCTCGCTGGTGACCTCGGCGCTCTACGTGTCGTTCCGCGACGTGCGCTTCGTGGTCCAGGCCGCCGTCCTCCTCCTCTTCTACGTCACGCCGATCCTCTACACGCCCGAGCGGCTGGGCGGGCTGGCCGACCTGCTCCCGCTCAACCCCTTCGCCGGGGCCGTCGGGCTGTTCCAGCAGGCCTTCGCCGGGGCCGCCGTCGGGCTCCCCGAGCTGGCCGGCACGATCGTCTGGACCGCCGTCCTCCTCGTCGCCGGCGTGGTGCTCCACCAGCGCGGCGACCGCACCTTCGTGGACGCCCTGTGAGCGCCGTGGTGGCCACCGACCCGCTCGACGGGCTGCTCGACCCGACGATCCCGCCGGCGGGCGAGCCGGTGATCGAGGCCCTCGGGGTCGCCAAGCGCTACACCCGCGTCACCAGCCGGTCGCTGCTGTCGCTCGTCTCCCGCTCGGGCCGGAAGGCCCCGACGCTGACCGCCGTCGAGGGGCTCGACCTCCGCATCGGCCGGGGCGAGACCGTCGGCGTGCTCGGCCACAACGGCGCCGGCAAGACCACCCTCCTCCGGCTGCTCGCCGGCGTGACCGCCCCCAGCGCCGGGCGGGTGCGGGTGGCCGGGCGGATCGCCCCGCTGATCAGCATCGGCGTCGGCTTCCACCCCGAGCTGTCGGGTCGGGAGAACATCGTCGTCAACGGCTCGGTGCTCGGGCTCTCGCGGGAGCGGCTGGCCGAGCTGACCCCGGCGATCGTCGCCTTCAGCGGGCTGGCCGACGACGTCCTCGACGCCCCGGTCAAGCTCTACTCGTCGGGGATGCTGCTGCGGCTCGCCTTCGCCGTCGCCGTCCACACCGACCCCGACGTGATGCTGGTCGACGAGCTGCTGGCCGTCGGCGACCTCGCCTTCCAGCAGCGCTGCCTGGCCCGGATGGCCGAGCTGCGGGCCCGCGGCGTCACCGTCGTCCTCGTGTCGCACTCGGTGTTCACCATCCGCGAGGTGTGCGACCGGGCCATCGTGCTGTCCGCCGGCCGGGTCGTGTTCGACGGCCCCGCCGAGGAGGCCGTCCGGGTCCACCAGAAGCTGCTCGGGGGCGACGCCGCCGAGGCCGGGTCCGAGGCCGCCGCCGTGCTCTCCGACCGCGCCGTGGTCGACGCCGGCGGCGCCCTCGTCGGCGACCTGGTCCCCGGCGGGCGCTACCGCCTGCGGGCCACGCTGACCGCCCGCCGGGAGCTGGTCGACCCCCACGTCATGTTCACCGCCTACGCCGAGGACGGAGCCATCGCCTACCAGATGCTCTCGGCGGTCCGCCGCCGACACCGCACCCTGGCCCCCGACGAGCGGGCCACCGTCGAGGTCGGCTTCACCGCCGCCCTCCGCCCCGGCACCTACCAGCTGACCCTCCAGGTGCTGGGCGACGAGGGCCGCCAGGTCCTCGCCCACGACGTCGACGGCGCCGTCGTCCGGGTCGCCGGCCCCGCCGAGCCCGACGTCAGCGGCCCCGTCCCCCTCCGCCTCGGGGTGACCCTCCGATGAGGGACCTCGCCCGCCTCCGCCGGGCCCCCCGGGCGTCGCTGCGGCGGGCCCGGACCGTCGCCGACCGGGTCGCCCGGCGCACCCGGCGCGACCACCCCGGCGTCACCCGGCTGGCCGTGCGGAGCCAGGAGCGGGCCCGGGCGGTGCGGGCCAAGGTCCGCCCCCACCGGCCCGAGCGACCGCTGGAGCAGGTCGTGTTCGCCCTGGCCCAGGCCCTGCCCGACGCCACCTTCGTCCAGGTCGGGGCGCACGACGGCACCCAGCTCGACCCGCTGCGCGAGGCGATCCTCGGCTCCCGCTGGACGGGGGTGATGGTCGAGCCCGTCCCCTACGTCTTCGAGCGGCTGGCGCTCCGCTACGGCGACCACCCCCGCCTCACGCTGGAGAACGTCGCCATCGCCGACGTCGACGGCCGCCTCCCCTTCCACCTCCTCCGCCAGGCCGACCACGACGACGAGGACGTGTGGCGCTGGTACGACGCCCTCGGGTCGTTCCGGCGCGAGGTCGTCCTCAGCCACGCCCACCTCGTGCCCGACATCGAGGAGCGCATCGAGACCATCGAGGTCCCGTGCGTCACCTTCGACACGCTGTGCGCCCGCAACGGCCTCGACCACGTCGACGTCGTCCAGATCGACACCGAGGGCTACGACCGGCAGGTCCTGGAGCTGATCGACGTGCCCCGCCTCCGCCCCTGCCTCGTCCTCTACGAGCACCTGCACCTCGACGCCGCCTCCCGCGACGCCGCCGAGGACCTCCTCACCGGGCACGGCTTCCGCCTCGCATCCGACGGCATGGACACCCTCGCCGTCGACGACCGGGCCCTCGGCCTGCCCGGCGTGGGCGACGCCTTCGACGCCGCCCGGGCCGCCCTGGCCGCCCTGGCCGCCACCGAGGGGGCTCGATGACGACGCTCCCCACCCCCGCCCGCCGGGCCGGACGGGTCGTCCGCGACGGGCTGCTCCGCCGGGGGGTGCTGGTCGAGCGGTTGAGCGAGCCCGACCGGCGCTTCCTCACCGCCCTGGTCGACGACACCGTCCCCCTCCCCGACGGCACCGCCGAGGCCCTGCGGGCCGACCACCCCCGCCTGATCGAGCTCCACGACCTCTACGCCGGGGCCGACCCGGCGGTGCGCACCCACTCGCGCTGGTCGGCCGAGCGGCTCGACCCCTGGCTCGACCTCACCCGCTTCCGGGGCGACAACGCCTACATCTGGCACTACCGGGAGGGCCGCCGGGTCTCCGAGCTCAAGTACCTGGTGTGGGCCCAGGACGTCCGCCACCGCGACCCCGAGGGGTTGCTCGACCGGCTGGGGGAGGACGGCGCCTTCGGGTGCTGGACCTACGACTTCGACGGCCTCCCCCGCCTCAGCCGCGACCTGCTCGACTCCGTCGGCGAGCTGCTCTTCCTCGACGCCCACCTCGGCGTGCTGTCGGGGGCGGTGCCCCGGGTGCTCGACATCGGTGCCGGCTACGGCCGCCTCGCCCACCGCTACGTGACCGCCTGCCCGGACACCGCCGACTACGCCTGCACCGACGCCATCGCCACCTCGACCTTCGTCTGCGAGCACTACCTGCGGCACCGGGGGCTGGAGCCGGTGGCCCGGGCCGTCCCGCTGACGGCGGTGGCCGACCTCGCCCCCGGCTCGTTCGACCTGGCCTGCAACATCCACAGCTGGTCGGAGTGCCCGCTCGACGCCATCGCCTGGTGGCTCGACCAGCTGGCCCGGCTGGAGGTGCCCCACCTGTTCGTCGTCCCCAACGAGCCCGAGGGCTTCGCCAGCCTCGAGGCCGACGGCCGCCAGCTCGACTACCTCCCCGTGATCGAGGCCGCCGGCTACCGCCTGGTCCGCGACGAGCCCGTCTTCGCCGACCCCGCCGTCCGCGCCGCCCTCGGCGTCGCCGACCGCCACACCCTCTTCCGGAGGACGTCGTGACCCCCGTTCTGTCCATCCCCGTGAACCTCCACGGGCCATGCGGGTTGCCAGAACGATGAGCGCACGGCTGGCGATCGCCTTCGTGTGCGACGCGGGGTACGTCCCGTGGGCGGGGACGGCGCTGCGGTCGTGCCTCGACGCCCACCCGGGGCAGGACCTCGACCTGCACCTGGTCCACGACGGGACGGTCGGGGCGGCCGACGTCGAGCGGCTCCACGGCGTCGTGGGCGCCCCCGCCACCCTGACCGTCCACGCCGTCGACCCGGCCCGCGTCGGCCACCTGCCCCGTTTGAGCCGGTTCGGCTCGGTCGTGTGGCTGCGGTTCCTGCTGCCCGAGCTGCTGCCCGGCCACGACCGGGTCGTCTACCTCGATGCCGACACCTTCGTGGCCGACGACCTGTGGTCGCTCGCCACCGCCGACCTCGACGGCAACCCGGTCGGCGCCGTGGCCAACGTGGTGCCCGCCCCCGACTGGCCCCGGCTGGCCGGCCTCGGGTTCTCCGACCCCGCCGACGTGCTCAACAGCGGCGTGCTGGTCATGGACCTGGCCCGGATGCGGGCCGAGGACACCTGGGGCCAGATCGGCGACACCGTCGCCGCCTTCGCCGACCAGATCACCTGGCCCGACCAGGACGCCCTCAACCTGGTGTGCGCCGGACGCTGGACCCGCCTCCACCCCCGGTTCAACGCCCAGAACAGCCTCTTCGCCTGGCCGGAGCAGGCCCAAGGCGTCTTCGGAGCGACCGCCGTGGCCGAAGCGGTGGCCGACCCGGCCGTCGTCCACTTCGAGGGCCCGTCGCTGTGCAAGCCGTGGCACGCCCTCAGCACCCACCCGTGGCGGGAGCGCTACCGGGTCACCCTGGCCCGCACCCCCTGGGCCGGCACCGGCTGGGACGACGACACCCGCCCGGTGCGGGCCATCGCCCGGCTCCCCGAGCGCTGGCAGCTCCCCGCCTACCGGAGCCTCGTCGGCCTGCGCGACGACCGCCGCTCGGCGGCCCGGACCCTCGCCGGCGCCACCCGCACCCGGGCCCGCGCCGCCCTGCGCCCGGCCCCGGCGACGACCCCGGCGCCGGTCGACCCGACCCGCCTCCCCCCGCACCCCCTGAGCACGGCGTCGCCGGCCCACCGCCGGATCGTCCAGCGCTGCCTGCCGTTCACCATGGGCAGCCCCGAGCGCCTCCTCGCCACCATCGACGCCACCGAGTACGTCCTGGCCCGGGGCGTGCCCGGGGCTCTGGCCGAGTGCGGCGTCTGGCGGGGCGGCTCGGTGCTGGCGATGCTCCTCAGCCTCCAGGCCGCCGGGGTCGACGACCGCGACGTCTACCTCTTCGACACCTTCGAGGGCATGACGGCGCCGACCGAGGAGGACACGTCGGCCTTCCACGCCCCCGCCACCGAGGAGTGGAGCGGGGCCGAGGGCGGGCGGGCCTACGGCGAGCTGTTCTCGGCCGAGACCTTCGGCGAGGCCCAGGTCCGCCGGCTGCTCCACGCCACCGGCTACCCGCCGGCGCGCATCCACCTGGTGCGGGGCCCGGTCGAGGAGACCCTCCCGGCCGCCGCCCCCGACGGGCTCGCCCTCCTCCGCCTCGACACCGACTGGTACGAGTCGACCCGCCACGAGCTGGAGCACCTGTACCCCCGGCTGGCCACCGGCGGCGTCCTGATCGTCGACGACTACGGCCACTGGGAGGGCGCCCGCAAGGCCGCCGACGAGCACCTCGCCCAGCACCCCGCCCTCCTGCTGTCCCGCTCCGACTACACCGGCCGCATGGCCGTCAAGCACTAGGACCCGCATGCCCACCCCGTTGCTGACTCGCCCTCGTCAGGTCGTCGACCGGAAGGTGCTGCGCAAGCCGTACGTCGACTTCGCCCTCTGCCTGCTGCTCAAGCGGAGGCGCATGGCGCTGCCCGAGGTCGACCCGGCCGCCCTGTGGCCCGGCTTCGAGACCCAGCCGGTCACCGTCGGGGTGCTGCCCAAGGGCGACTGGGCCGCCCCCGTCAACGACACGATCACGCTGATGAAGCTGGCCGCCGTGGTGCAGCCGGCCCGCATCCTCGAGCTGGGCAGCTACCGGGGCCACACGGCCAAGGCGCTGCTGGAGAACAGCCCGACGTCACGGCTGACGGCGGTCGACATCGACCCCCAGCACGGCGAGGCCTACCGGGGCACGGCGCTGGAGGAGCGGGTCGACCGGCGGGTCGGCGCCATCGGGCCCGACACCGTCCCGGCCACCGAGAAGGGCAGCTTCGACCTGGTCTTCGTCGACGCCGACCACAGCCGCGAGGCGGCCGAGCACGACACCCAGGTGGCGCTGGACATGGTCGCCCCCGACGGGACGGTGCTGTGGCACGACTACAGCAACTGGGGCTGGTTCACCGGCGACTGCGGCGTCCCCGAGGTGCTCAACGCCCTGGCCGAGCGGATCCCCGTGGCCCACGTGCTCGGGTCGAACATCGCCGTCCACCGCCCGGCCTGGGTCGACGACCGGGCCGAGCTCGACGCCGCCCTGGAGGCCACCCGCGACCAGGCCCGCAGGGGCCACTGGCAGTCGTCGACCGCCCGCCGGTACAGCTTCTGATGGCCGCCGCCGACCGCCTCCACGCCGTCCGCCGCGGCGCCGGCCACGCCCGCCGGGTCGCCCGGGGCGCGGTGCGGGGGGCGGCCACCTCGGCCGCCGCCCCCCAGGCCTTCCCGCCGGGCAACTTCTACAGCCCGGTGCCGTCGGCCGAGCTGCTGTCCGATCCGGCCGAGCGGGACCGGGTCTGGCCCGCCGAGGCGGCCGACCCGCCCGGCATCGACGTCCGCTCCGACGCCCAGCTCGCCCTGCTGGAGCGCCTGGGTCGGCATCCGTGGCCGACCGACGCCGGCCCCCGGCCGGCCTACGACCCGGGCAACGACCAGTTCCCGCCCCAGGACGCCGCCCTCCTGCGCGCCCTGCTGCTGGAGCTGAGGCCCCGGCGGGTCGTCGAGGTCGGCTGCGGCTGGTCGACCACCGTCACCGGCCGGGCCATCGCCGACGGCGGCTTCGCCTGCGAGCTGACCTGCATCGAGCCCTACCCGCGGGACTTCGTCCCCTCGATCGAGCAGGTGACGACACTCCGCGTCGAGCGGGTCGAGCTCACGCCCCCGTCGGTCTTCGCCGCCCTGGGGGCGGGCGACGTGCTGTTCGTCGACTCCTCGCACGTGGCCAAGACCGGGAGCGACGTCGTCCACCTGGTGCTGGAGGTGCTGCCCCGGCTGGCCGACGGCGTCGTCGTCCACGTCCACGACGTGTTCTGGCCCCACGACTACCCGCAGGGGTGGGTGCGGGCCGGCTTCGGCTGGAACGAGCAGTACCTGCTCCAGGCCTTCCTCGCCGGCAACGCCCGGGCCCACGTGCTGGCCCTGAGCCACTGGCTGGCCGTCCGCCACCCCGAGGCCGTCGCCGCCGCCCTCGGCCCGAACCTCGACGGCAGCTCCGTCTGGTTCACCACCGGCCCCGCACCCCTGGCGCTCTGAGACCGCCTCAAGGTGCCTGGCACCTTGAGGCGGTCCAGGCGTGCCAGCGCTCCATGACGTCGGCCAGGCGCTCGACGTCGAGGGCCTCGGCGGTGCGGTGGCCGCCGGCGACCAGGGTCGAGCGGAGGGCCGGGTCGGCGGCGACGGCCTTCACCACCCGGGCCAGGTCCTCGGGGTCGCCGGGGCGGAAGAGGAGGCAGTTCTCGCCGTCGCGCAGGAACTCCGACGAGCCGCCGACGCCGGTGGCCACCACCGGGGTGCCGCACGCCATCGCCTCGACCGGCACCAGCCCGAAGGGCTCGGCCCACTCGCTGGGGAAGACGAACACGTCGCCGGCGGCGTAGGCGGCGGGCATCTCGTCGCGCCGGCGCGACCCCATCGTCACCCGGTCGCCGACGCCGAGGTCGTCGGCGATGTGCTGGAGCCGGCGCTGCTCGGCCTCGCCGCCCCGGCCCCACAGCGCCAACGTCGTGTCGTCGGGGAGCAGCGGCAGGGCCCGGATCACCGTCTCGAAGCCCTTGCGGGGATCGAAGCGGCCGGTGCTCACGAGCCGGCCCGACCACGGCCGGTCGGCCGGCGCCACCGGCGGGTAGACGGTGCGGTCGATCCCGCTGTGGACGACGGTGTGGGCCGCGAACGTGTGGCGGGAGCGGGGCTCGGTCCGCCGGCGGAGGTCGGCGGTGACCCACAGCGCCGGGCCGAGGGCACCGGCGTCGACGGGGACGACGGGCAGCCCGGTGGCCCGCTCGACCAGCCGACCGGCGGCCCGCCGCAGCCACCGGACGGGGGCCCGCTCCCACACCCGCCCGCCCCGCCGGGCCGGGTCGTCGGTGAACGGGCGCGACCACGGGTCGAGCTTCCAGGCGAAGGCCGGCCACTCGTCGCAGACGGCGAAGGCCACCGGCACCTGCCGCTCGGCCAGCAGGGCGAGCAGGCCCTGCGACAGCCCGGCCAGGTGCCAGGCCGACACCACGTCGGGCCGGTGCCGGTCGAGGGCCGCCGCCAACACCTGACGGTTGTGGGCCTCGATCGCCCGCCGACCCCGCCAACCGGGCCGCACCAGGTCCTCGCCGTCGTGGTAGAGCCGCAGCGACCGCTCGACGACGGCCTCGTGCCCCGCATCGTCGGGCACGGCGCCGGGGAGGCGCTGGTCGCTGCACAGCACGGCGACGTCGTGGCCCCGCCGGGCCAGCCGGGTCATCACGTCGAAGCACGACAGCTCGTACCCGCCGTAGTGGTGGGGCGGGTACCAGTTGGTGAGGGCGAGGATCCTCACCGGGCCTCAGTCCTCGGCGTCGACGGCGAGGATCTCGGGGGGCCGGATCCCGCCGATCGGGTCGGGGGGACCGGCGGTCGACCAGAAGTCGGCGGTGCGGTCGAGGAAGACCGACGTCGTCCAGGCGTAGCGGCCGATCGGCCCGAGGCCGTGGAAGTCGATCTCGACCAGCCCGGCCTGGCGCAGCACGGCGTGGCTGTGGGGGAACCAGTCGGCGTTGTCGAGGACGATCATCCCGCCCGGGGCCAGGTGCTCCAGGGCGGCCCGGGCGGTCGGCTTGCGCCACAGCCCGTCGACCACGATCACGTCGAAGGGGTCGTGCTCGGTGATCCGGGCCAGGTACTCGTCCCGGTCGCGGCAGAGGATCAGGGTGCCGTTGCCGGCGATGCGGGGCGCCAGCTGCTCGTACCACTCCGGGTCGGTCTCGACCGACACGACCTCCTCGGCGTGGGCCTGCCAGAACAACGTCGAGTTGCCGGCGCCGAACTCGAACACCCTCCGCCCGCTCAGGTCGAGTCCCCGCAGGTACTCGATGGCCGGGAACGTGTACCACGGCACCGGCTCGCCCCGGCCCTGGACGGGGGCGCCGCCCCGCAGCGAGCGCACGTAGCCGTAGTCGAGCATCAGCCGCTTGGTGACGCCGACGAGGTGGCGGGGCTGGCTGTCGCCGGCCACCCTGCGCCAGGCGCCGATCGACCGGGCCAGCACCTCGCTGCGGGCCCGCCGCAGGCCCCGCGGGGCCGGTGGGGAGGAGCCGCCGTCCCCCTGCCGAACCTCGGGGGTGTGAGCACGCACGTCCACAGCCGTCACGACGCCGTCTCCCCCGAGGACGTCGACCGCATCAACGCCCTCGAGTGGTACCACACGGTGGATGTCGCTCCTGGGGTGCACACACCGGGATGGTTCGACCTCCGGCACGCACTTCCCCTCGTCCCGTTCCCCGACCTGCGGGGCAAGCGCTGCCTCGACATCGGCACCTGGGACGGCTTCTACGCCTACGAGATGGAGCGCCGGGGCGCCGCCGAGGTCGTCGCCCTCGACGTCCCCGACCTGAGCGGGATCGACTACCCGCCGACGGTGCGCAGCCAGCCCGGCTTCGACCCCTTCCGGGGCGGCCAGCAGGAGCGCCCGGCCGGGTTCCGCCTGCTCCACGAGATCCTCGGGTCGAAGGTCCAGTGGGTCGCGGGCAACATCTACGACCTCGACCCGGCCGAGATCGGGCGCTTCGACGTGGTCGTCGTCGGCTCGCTGCTCGTCCACCTGCGCGACCCGATCCGGGCCCTCGACGCGGTGCGGAGCGTCACCGCCGGCTGGTTCGTGTCCGCCGACTACGTCCACGCCCCGCTGGAGGTGCTGCCCGGCAACCGGCCGCTGGCCGAGCTGCGGGGCGAGGGCGTCGACTTCCAGTGGTGGCTGGCGAACTCGCAGGGCCTGCGCCAGATGCTCGACGTCGCCGGCTTCTCGATCACCCGCGAGTCGCCCCGCTTCCTGCTCCGCTTCGGCCCGGCCATGGGCGCGCGGGGCACCGAGGGCGACCTCCGCACCCGGGCCCGCCGGGCCAGCCACAAGCTCCTCGCCGGCGACCCCCGCGAGGGCCACCTCCACCGCGCCTTCCTCGCCAAGCCCCGCTTCTAGCGACGGCGGTAGAGCAGGTACTGCTCGGGGTAGACGCCGTCGCGCTGGGCGGTGGGGTCGTCGGCGTACTTGTCCCGGCTGACGACGAGGTCGTAGCCGGCGTCGGCCAGCACCGGGGCGAAGTCGTGCTTGGACCCGTCGGCCTCGGTGCTGGTCAGCCCCTGGGTGTCGTTGGGGACGAGGAACAGCCACGGGACGTCGCGCCCGGCGAGGAGGCCGACCCACCAGGCGATGGCGTCGATCGGGCACTCGTTGAAGGAGTGGACGTTGACGGCCAGGTCGATCGTGCCCGGCCGGACCTCGTCCTCGACGTGGTCGAGCTCGACCACCGACGCCGGCGAGCCCAGGTGGGCGAGGTGCCAGCGGCACAGCACCGTCGAGATGGGCACGGCGTCGACGCAGCGCCAGTCGAGGTGCGGGAAGGCGGTCGTGCCCCGGTGGGCGAGACGGCCGTAGCCGGCGCCGACGTCGAGCACCCGCAGCCGGTCGGGGCCGGTGAACCCGGGGACGTGGGTGGCGAGGAAGTCGAGCTCGAGCATCGAGTCGACCAGGTCCCGCGACAGCACCCGCCCGTCGACGGTGACCGTGTGGGCCCCGAAGCTGCCGTCCTCGCGCAGGGCGCCGACGAGGTCGGGCCGGACGTGGGCGACGATGTGGGCCCACGTCACGGCGTAGGCCTCGTCGGGGGTCGAGCGCTGCCAGACGTAGAGGTTGTCGGAGCGGAAGTCGGGCAGCCGCAGGCCGTCCCGCTGGCGCTCGGTGGTCCACAGCGTGTGGCCCGAGGCTGGGTGCCCGCTGTAGCGCCGGTTGAGGTCCTGGACCTCGGGGTCGGCCAGCCCGGGCACCGGCGACAGCCGCGAGCGCACCGCCCGTCGGGCCCGCCCCAGCTGCCGTCGCATCGTCACCGTCGTGCTCACCCGGTGGGGTTTCGCCCCACCCCACCCCACCCCCTCCTCCGAACTCGGTGGGATCGGTGACACCCGGCTGTCACGGATCCCACCGAGTTCGCAGGGGGGAGGTGGCAGGGGTCAGTGGACGAGGGTCCGGGCGCGGGCGCTGCCGACGAGGAGGGCGGTGCCCTGGATGGCGTCGATCGCCATCTGGGCCGGGAGGGCCCGGACCCGGTCGGCCAGCGGGATCGGCGCCCGGCGCAGGGTCTGCTGGAAGCGGTGGGCGGCCCAGCCGGCGGCGATCACGGCGGTCGGGGCGGCCCGGCGGGTCAGCGCCGCCGTGGCCACGGTGGCGTAGAAGCCGTAGCGGTCACGGTGGGAGAGCTGGCCGCCCCGGCGGATCAGCGGGCCCCGCAGCTCGGGCACCTCGCGGGCCAGGGCCGGGAAGGCGGCCATCTGCCACGAGCGGCCGAACCACTCGCCCCGGTCGGGCGGGAAGACCCGGTGCAGCACCAGGGCGTCGGGCTCGTAGACGGCCCGGTGGGAGCGGGCGACGGTCCACCCGAAGAGCGTGTCCTCGCCGAAGCCGAGGCCCTTGGCCCCCGGGGTCCAGCGGAAGCCCCAGCGTTCGGCGGCGGTGGCGTCGAACCCGCCGACCGCCTCGTAGACCGACCGCCGGACGACCAGGTTGCAGCTGGGGAAGAGCCCCCCCTTGGCCTCGCTGACGGCCCGCTCCAGCGGGGCGACGGGGCGGAACGGGCGGGTGCGCCCGGCCACCAGGTCGGCGCCGGCGTCGATCCGGGCCATCGCCGCCTCCAGCCACCCGGGCTGGGGCTCGCAGTCGCTGTCGGTGAAGGCGAGGATCTCGCCGGTCGTGGCCGCGATCCCGGCCCGTCGGGCCCGGACGGCGCCGTTCCCCTCCTGGCGCAGCACCCGCAGCGGCCGGCCGGCCACGGTGCGCCCGGCGAAGACCGACGCCACCGGGGGCGACGAGCCGTCGTCGACCACCACGACCTCCATGTCGGTCCAGCGCTGCCGGTCGAGGGCGCGCAGGGCCTGGTCGAGCAGGTCGTGGCGGTCACGGGTGGGGATGACGACGGAGACCCGGGGCATGGCCGCGTACCGGTACGCCGCCGGCCGCCCGAGCCCTGCCCGGGCGCCCGAGGGACCGGCCGGGGACCGACCGGGCGGCCGTCCGAGGGGAGGACACCGGCCCGCCCTGGCGTACCCATGGGGGTGACCCTCACCGCCGCCCCCGCGCCCGCCGCCGGCCTGACCGTCCCGGCCGAGGAGGCCCGCCGCCGGATCGCCGAGGTCGAGTTCTGGTACCACACGATCGACCTGGCGCCGGGCGTGACCACGCCGGGCTGGTTCGACCTCCGCCACTCGCTCGACGTGGTGCCGTTCCCCGACGTGCGGGGCAAGCGCTGCCTCGACGTCGGCACCTTCGACGGGTTCTACGCCTTCGAGATGGAGCGCCGGGGCGCGGCCGAGGTCGTCGCCGTCGACGTCCCCGACCACGAGCAGTGGGACTGGCCCATCGACGCCCGGGCCGGGACGATCGGCGCCCTCCGCGACCCCTCGGTGTCGGGCCCGCCCAAGGGCCACGGGTTCAAGGTGCTGGCCGACCTCCGCGGGTCGCAGGTCGACTGGCGGCCGATCAACATCTACGACCTCGACCCCGAGGTCGTCGGCACCTTCGACGTGGTGATCGTCGGGTCGCTCCTCCTCCACCTCCAGAACCCGGTCAAGGCGCTGGAGGCGGTGCGGTCGGTGACCGACGGCGTCGTCCTCTCCTCCGACCAGGTCGAGCTGTGGCTCTCGATCGTCGGCCGGGGCAAGCCGCTGGCCAAGCTCCGGGGCACCGGCCGGACCTGCCAGTGGTGGAACTACAACAGCGCCGCGCACCGCCAGCTGCTGTGGGCCGGCGGGTTCGAGGAGGTCGACCGCTCGCCCTTCTTCGTCAACCGCTACAACGTCCACCCCAAGGAGCCACTGACCGCCCGCACGGCGCCGGCCATCGCGGCCAAGCGGGCCCTCACCCGCGACGCCCGCCAGGGCGTGCTCCACCGGGCCGTGCTGGCCCGCCCCCGATCGCTCTGAGCGCACCCGTGCGGATCGCCCTGACCCACCCGCACTCGTGGCCCGAGGTCCGCCGCGGCGCCGAGCGGATGATCGTCGAGAAGGCGCGCTCGCTCACCGCCGCCGGGCACGACGTCACCGTCTTCACCGCCGGGTCCGACCCCCACGACGGCGAGCACGAGGGCTACCGACTGGTCCGGTTCCGCCAGCGCCACCCCGCCGGCGCCGCCCACCAGCGCTGGTTCGGGCGCCGGGTCCTGCTGCCGCTGGCCCGGGGCGGCTTCGACGCCGTCCACTCGCTCGCCCCCCACGACGCCGCCGCCGCCATCCACGCCAACCGCCTCCGCCGGGCCCTCGGCCGCCGCCCCCACCGCACCGTCTACGAGGACCTCGGCAACCCCTACCGGGAGAAGGTCCTCGGCAGCCACGAGCGGCGGGCCCGGCTCCGGGTGGTGGCCGACGTCGACGTCTACGCCTGCATGTCGGAGTTCTCCCGCCGGATGCTCGAGCGCGACTTCGACCGGGCCGGCACGGTGATCCCCGGCGGCGTCCGCACCGCCGACTACACGCCCCGGGAGCGCCACGAGCGGCCGACGATCCTCTTCTCCGGCGCCCTCGACCGGCCCGAGAAGCACGTCGCCCTGCTGCTGGAGGCGGTCGGCCGGCTGGCCGGCACCCGCCCCGACGTCCGGCTCCAGCTGAGCGGCCCCGGCGACGTCGGGCCGATCCTCGCCGCCGCCCCCGCCGGGGTGCGCGACCACGTCGAGGTGCTCGACCTGGGCGACCCCGACGGCCAGGCCGACCGCTACGCCCGGGCCTGGGTGACCTGCCTGCCCACCCAGTGGGACAGCTTCGGGCTGGTCATCGTGGAGTCGTTGGCCGCCGGCACGCCGGTGGTCGTGGGCGACGCCGGTGCCCCCAGCGAGCTGGTCACCCCCGAGACCGGCCGCCGCACCGAGCCGTTCACCGCCGAGGCGCTGGCCGCGAGCCTCGACGCCGCCCTCGACATGGCCAAGGACCCCGACACCGTCGCCGCCTGCCGGGCCCTGGCCGAGCGCTACGACTGGGACGCGGCGATCACGCCCCTGCTGGTCGACCTGTACGGCGCGTCCGACCGTCGGTAGGCCGTCGTGACCGATCCCCGCGCCACCGTGGTGGTGGCGACCCGCAACCGGTCCGCCCTCCTCCCCCGGCTGGTCGCCGCCCTGGAGGCCCAGGAGGGGGCGCCGCCGTTCGAGGTCGTGATCGTCGACGACGCCTCGACCGACGCCACCCCGTCGGTGCTGGCCACCCTGGCGGCCTCCACCCCCCTCGACCTCCGGCTCGAGCGCCAGGACGTGCGGGGCGGGCAGTCGGCCGGGCGGGACCGGGGCTGGCGGGCGGCCCGGGGCGACCTCGTCCTGTTCACCGACGACGACTGCGTCCCCCGCCCGGGCTGGGTGGCCGCCCTGGCCGCCGCCCTCGACGAGGCCGACCTCGTCCAGGGCCGGACGATCCCCGCCCCCGACCAGGCCGCCAACGAGGGGCCGTTCAGCCGCACCCTGGAGGTCACCGAGGCCAACGGCACCTACGCCACGTGCAACATGGGCTACCGGCGGGCCTGGCTGGAGAAGGTCGACGGCTTCGACGTCCGCTACCGCCAGCACGCCGGCGAGGACACCGACCTCGCCCTCCGCTGCGTCGAGCTCGGGGCCGGCCCCGCCTTTGCCGCCGACGCCGTGGTCGAGCACGACGTGCGGCCGTCGAGCTTCGGCGCCGCCCTCCGGGGGACGTGGCGCTGGCACACCCTCCCGACGACGCTGGCCCGGCACCCCGACCTGGCCGCCGCCTTCCACTCGACCCACGTCTGGCGGGAGTCGCACCTCCCGACGGCACCGGCGCTGGCCGGGGTGGTGGCCGGGGGGCTGCTGGCCGTCGGCCGACGCCCGGGCCTCGGGGTCGCCGTCGCCGCCCTGGCCGGGCTGCCCTACGCCTCGTACCGGCTCCGGCGGGTGCCGGTGACGCCGTCCAAGCCCCGGCGGATCGCCCTCCTCCCCGCCACCCTCGTGGTCGACGGGGCCGAGGTCGTCGCCCTCCTCGCCGGCTCGGCCCGGGCCCGCCGCCTCCTCCTGTGAACGGGCCGTCGGTCCTCCACATCCTCCACACCTGGGGGGTCGGGTCGCACACCTTCGTCCGCTCGACGCTGCGGCGGACGCCGGGGGCGACGGTGCTGTGCCGGGTCGCCCACCCCCTGGCGCCGCCGGTCGTCGGCCGCGAGCCCCGGGTCGTCACCGTCGGCGGCTGGGTCGAGCGGGCCCCGGGGGGCGTGCGGGGCAAGGCCGGGGTGGCCGCCGGGATCGCCGTCGCCGCCCGCGTCCGGGCCCGGATCGTCCACGCCCACTTCGCCCACGAGCTCCCGCTGGCCCAGCGCATCGCCCGGGCCCAGCGGGCGCCGCTCGTCGTCTCGCTCTACGGGCACGACCTGCTGGTCGAGCTGCGGGGCGGTGCTCCCGGGCTCGACGCCGTCCGGGGCGCGGCCGCCGTGGTCGTGCTCTCGCAGGCCTTCGCCGCCGAGGTGATCGCCTCGGGCGTCGCCCCCGAGCGGGTCGCCGTCGTCCCCGCCGGGATCGAGCCGACCGAGCTGCCCCGCCGCCCCGCCCGCCGCCGCCCGGGCCCGGTCCGCGTCCTCTTCGTCGGCCGGCTGGTCGAGAAGAAGGGACCGGTCGACGCCGTGCGGGCCGTCGCCGGGGCGGTCGACCGGGGTGCCGACGTCGAGCTGACGGTGCTCGGCTCGGGCCCGCTCCGCTGGGAGGTCAAGCAGGCGATCGCGGCGTGCGACATCGGCGACCGGGTCACTATGGGTGACGGCGCCGACCGGGCCGCCGTGCTCGACGCCTTCGCCGACGCCGACATCGTCGTCACGCCGAGCAAGGTCGCCGCCGACGGCGACGCCGAGACGCTGCTCGTCGTCAACGTCGAGGCCCAGGGCGCGGGGGTCCCGGTGGTGACGACCCGCAGCGGCGGGATCCCCGACGGCGTCGGCCCCGACTCGGGCGTGCTGGTCGACGAGGGCGACGTCGACGCGCTGGCCGACGCCCTGGCCAAGCTGGCCGTCGACCCGGCCCGCCGCGAGGCGATGGGCGCCGCCGGGCAGGCCTGGGTCCGGGCCGAGCGCACCGCCGAGCGGGCCGGCGAGCGCACCGCCCGGCTCCACCGCGCCCTCCTCGCCGGCGACGGCGTCCCCCTCGACCTCCGCCCCGCCCCATGACCGCCCCCCCTCTCCTCCGAACTGGTGTCACCAGCCCCAGTCCTGGCTCCACGTCGCGACACCAGTTGCGGAGGGTGGCGGTGGTGGAGGGGTACCCGCACGTGGTGGCGGGGGCCCACCGGGTCACCCGCTCGCTGCTGGCGGCGCTGCCGGCCCACGGCTGGGAGGGGGTCGTCGTGCTGCCCGCCGACGGGCCCGCCGCCGAGGGCTTCGCCGCCGCCGGGACCGAGGTCCGGGTCGTCGAGGCGCCGCCCGCCCTCCGCCGCTACGAGGGGACGTCACGCCCCGGCGCCGCCGCCACCGCCCTCCCCACCCACTGGCGGCGGGTGGCCCGGGCCCTCGACGGGGTCGACGTCGTCCACGCCCTCGACCCCCGGGGCCTGCTGCTCGGCGGCCCGGCCGCCCGCCTGGCCCGCCGCCCGCTCGTGTGGCAGCTCCACACCACCTCGCGCTGGGGCGCGGTCAACCGCTTGGGGCGAGCGCTGGCCGGCGAGGTCTGCGTGATGTCGGCGTCGTCGCGGGCGGCCATGCCGGGGCTGGGCCGCCGGGCCACCGTCGCCGCCCCACCGGTGGCCGACGGGCTGCGGGCGCTCGCCCCGGCCGCTCCCGGGCCCCGCCCGGTCGTCGCCACCATCGCCCGCCCGCACCCCGAGAAGGGGCTCGACGTGCTCGTCGCCGCCCTCGCCCTGCTCCCGCCCGAGGTGACCCTCCGGGTCGTCGGCGCCGGGACCGGGTCGGGGCTGGAGCGCCACGACCGGGTCGAGGTCGTGCCGTGGGCCGACGACCCGGTCGCCGCCGTGGCCGACGCCTGGGCCTACGTCCAGCCATCGCGGTCGGAGTCGTGGGGGTTGGCGCTGGCCGAGGCCCGGGCCGCCGGGCTGGCCGTCGTCGCCACCGACGTGCCCGGCCTGCGCGAGCAGGTGGCCGACGGCGTCGACGGCCTGCTCGTCCCCTCCGAGGACCCCGTCGCCCTGGCCGCGGCGATCGCCCGGCTGCTCGACGACCGGGGCCTCGCCACCCGGCTCGGCGCCGCCGCCCGCGCCGCCACCCTCGCCGGCCCCACCGAGGCCGACCACGCCGCCGCCTGGGCCGCCCGCTACGCCGCCCTCGCCCCCGCATGACGTCGACCGCCGCCCCGGCGCGTGCGCTGCTGGTGGCGCACCGGCTGGCGGCGGCCGACGCCACCGGGATCGGGCGCTACGTGCGGGAGCTGGCCACCGCCCTGGCCGGGCCGGCGGGCGACGCCGGCTGGACGATCGGGCTGGCCGCCACCCCGGAGGCCGAGGCGCCGACGTGGGTGCCCCCCGGCGTCGGCGTCACGACCCTCGGCGGCAACCGCCGACGCACCCACCTGGCCTGGACCACCGTCGGCCGGCCCCGGCTGGAGCGGCTCGGGCCCCCGGCCGACGTCGTCCACGTCCTCAGCCCGTTCACCCCGATCCCCACCCGCACGCCGCTGGTGTGGACCGTCCACGACACGTGGTACCTCGACCGGCCCGAGTGGGGCGGGCGGATCGACCGCTGGGCCGGGGCCCGGGCCCTCCGCCAGGCCGCCGCCGGTGACGGGCCCGTCATCACCCCGACCGCCGTGACCGCCGACGCCGCCGTGGCCGTCGCCGGCATCGACCGGGACCGCATCCGGGTCGTGCCCGAGGGCGTCGCCGCCGAGTTCCACGCCGCCCCGGCCGACCCGGCCGACCCGGCCCGGGCCGAGGTGCTCCGCCGCCACGGCGTGGTCGACGGCCGCTACCTCCTGGCCGTGGGCGGCGTCGGGCCGCGCAAGCACCTCGACCTGCTGGTGGAGGCGCTGCGCCGGCTGCCCCCGGCCCCGGCGGCCGACGGCCCCGAGCTCCTCGTCGTCGGGCCGCCCGGCCCCGGCGGTGACCCGGTGGCCGAGGCCCTGGCCGGGCTGGGGGCACGGGTCCGGCTGGGCGGGTTCGTCCCCGGCGCCGACCTGCCGGCGCTGATGGCCGGGGCCCGCGCCGTCGTCCACCCCTCCCGTCACGAGGGCTTCGGCCTGGTGCCGCTGGAGGCCATGGCGGCAGGAGCCCCCGTCCTGGCCGGCGAAGCCCCCGCCGTGATCGAGGTGACCGCCGGCGCCGCGTGCGTCCTCCCCGACGACCCCGACGCCTGGGCCGCCGCCGTCACCCGCCTCGACGCCGACCCCGCCTGGCGCGCCGACCTCGTCGCCACCGGCCGCACCCACGCCGCCGCCTTCACCTGGTGCCGGGCCGCCGCCGCCACCCTCGCCGTCTACGCCGAGGCGGTGGGGCGATGACGTCGCGGAGCGGGGCGCAGGAGGTGCTCGGGCGGTTGCGGGCGGAGGGGCCCCGGTTCGCGCCCGGGCCGGCGGGGCCGCACGATCGGCCGCCGTCGCCGGTGCTGGAGTGGCTGGTCGGCGAGGTGCCCCTCGGCGGGACGGCCCTGGAGGTCGGCTGCGGCTGGTCGACGATCGCCCTCGGGCTGGTGGTCGACCGGCTGGTCACCGTCTCCCCCGACCCCGACGAGCACGAGGCCGTCCGCCGCTGGGCCAAGGAGCACGAGATCGCCCTCGACACCGTCGAGCTGGTGGCGGCCCACAGCGAGCACCACCTCCCGGCGGCCACCGCCGACGGCACCCTGGCGCCGGGGACGTTCGACCTCGTGCTGGTCGACGGCGACCACGCCGCCCCGATCCCCGCCCTCGACGTCCACCACGCCGGCCCCCTCCTCCGCCCCGGGGGGCTGCTCGTCCTGGAACGGGCCCGCATCCGGGCCGTGGCCGACGTCGCCCACCGGTTGCGGGCCGACACCGCCGGTTGGTCGGTCCGCCACGCCGTGGGCGACGCCGTCGTGCTCCAGCGCCGGGCCGGGGCGCCGGCCGGCCCGGCCCGGTGGTGGGAGCAGCCCGGCAACGACGAGCCGCCGTCGCTCGAGGACCGGGCCCGCGCCCTGCTCCACCGCGTGCGGGAGGCGAGGCGATGACGGTGAGCGTGGTGCTGCCCGTGCGCGACGGCGCCGACCTCGTCACCGAGGCGGTGACCGCCTTCGTCGCCGCCGTGCGGGCGCGGGGCGGCGAGGTGCTCGTCGTCGACGACGGCAGCACCGACGCCAGCGCGGGGCGCGCCGCGGCGTCCGGGGCCCGGGTCGTCCGCCTGCCCACCGCCGCCGGTCCCTACGCCGCCCGCAACGTCGGCTGGCGGGAGGCCGCCCACGACGTCGTGGCCTTCGTCGACGTCCGCTGCCGGCCCTACGTGGGCTGGGCGGGGGCGATCACCGAGCCCTTCGCCGACCCCGCGGTCGCCATCGTCGGCGGCGACGTCCGGGTGGCGACCGGCCGGACCCGGGCCGAGCGGACGGCCCACCACCTCCAGCCCCTCCGGCTGGCCACCACCGCCTCGGCCCCGTTCCTCCCCTACGCCCCGACCTGCCACCTGGCCGTGCGACGGGCGGCCCTCGACGCCGTCGGCGGGTTCGCCGAGGTCCGGGGCGGGGCCGACGTCGACCTGTGCTGGGCGGTCCAGCACCACGGGCTCGGCGCCTTCCGGGCCGCCCCCGACGCCGTGCTCGACTGGGCGCCCCGCACGGCCGTGGCCGGCCTCCGCGAGCAGTACCACCGCTACGGCCACAACCACGGCCGGCTGGTGGCGGCGTGGGCCGCGGCCGGCTGCCCCCGCCCCGCCACCCCGGTGCCGTGGCGCACCGCCCTCCACGCCCTCCGCCACCCCGGCCGGGGCGACCGCCGGGCCGGGCCGGTCGTCGCCGTGACCGCGGCCCGCTGCCGCGCCGCCTACGCCGCCGGCCTCCGCCAGGGCCTGGCCGAGGGCGACCCCCGTCTCGGCCCCCGCGTCGAGCCGAGGCTGGGGGCGCGGTCGTGACGGCGCCGCTCCTGTGGGTGGCGCCGGAGCCGGTCGACCGGGCGACGGGGGGCGGCGGCGGGATCCGCCACACCCACCTGCTGCGCCGGCTGGCCGCCGAGGTCCCCGTCCGCCTCGTGGCCCTCGGCCCCCGGGTCGACGACCGGGTCGCCGACGCCGTCGAGGGGCTGGTCCTCGTCTCCCCCGACCGCGGGGTCGGCCACCGGGCCGCGGCGGCCGCCGCCCGGGGGCTCGCCGGTCGCTCGGTCCCCGAGGTCGACGCCCTGGCCCCCTTCGCCGCCCAGGTGCCCCGGGCCTGGCTCGACGGCGGCACCTCGGTCCTCTGCCACCTGGCCACCCAGGACCTGGCCGCCGAGGCGACCGGGCCGGTCGTCACCCACCTGTTCCACCGGCCCTCGGCGCAGCTGGCCGACGAGGCCGAGCGGGCCACCGCCGGCCGCCGGGTCCGCCTCCGGCGCTACGCCGCCACCGCCGAGCGGATGGAGCGGGCCGCTGCGGCCCGGGCCGCCCTCACCGTCGTCGTCACCGAGGCCGACGCCGACGGCCTGAGCGGACCCGGCGCCACCGCCGAGGTCGCCGTCGTCCCCAACGGCGTCGACACCAGCGCCCCCGACCCCGGCCCGGCCGCCGCCCCCCGGGTGCTGATGCCCGGGACGCTCTTCTACGGGCCCAACGTCGACGGCGCCCGCTGGTTCGTCGACGAGGCCTGGCCCGGCGTCCGCGCCGCCGTCCCCCAGGCCGAGCTGGTGCTGGCCGGGCGGGGCCCCACGCCCGAGGTCCGGGCGCTGGCCGAGCGGCCCGGGGTGGCGGTGCGGGCCGACGTGGACGACATGGCCGCCGAGCTGGCCGCCGCCCGGGTCGTCGTCGTCCCCCTCCGCTACGGCACCGGCACCCGGGTCAAGGCGCTGGAGGCGCTGGCCGGGCGCCGGGCCCTCGTCGGCACCACGGTCGGGCTGGCCGGGCTGGGCATCGAGGACGGCGTCCACGCCCGGGTGGCCGACGACCCCGCCGCCCTGGCCCGGGCCACCGTCGCCGCCCTGGCCGACGGCGACGACGCCCTCGTCGCCCGGGGCCGGGAGCTGGTCGAGCGGCACCACACCTGGGACGCCCAGGCCGAGCGCCTCCTCACCGCCCTCGGCGCCCGTGCCCTCCTCCCCTCCACCCGGCGGGTGCTCGCATGAGGTCCGCCGCCCGCCCCCGCACCCAGCCCGGCGCCGGCCGCGGCCCGATCGCCGAGGCGTGGCACGGCAACCGGCCCCGCAGCCGGCTGCAGGAGCTGCGGAGCGAGGCGCTGATGGTGCCCCGCTCGCTGCGCCCGGTGGGCGGGCCGTCGTTCGTCGTGCTGACCAGCGGGCGGTCGGGCTCGGAGCTGCTGCGCTCGCTGATGGGCGCCCACCCGCTCGTCTACCACGACGTCGAGATCCTCGACCGTGACGTGTGGTTCCCCCACCGCTGGGTCGCCAGCCGCCGGGCCCGCCACCGCGACCGGGCGTGGGGGTTCAAGGTCAAGCTCCAGGACCTCACCCGGTTCCAGCGCCCGGCGCTCGACCCGGCCCGCTTCCTCGGCGCTCTGGCCGACGACGGCTACCGCATCATCCACCTGCGCCGGGAGAACGTCGTCCTCCAGTCGCTGAGCGTCCTGCGGGCCCGCGCCACCGGCGAGTACCACCGGGCCGCCGACGCGGCTGTCGACGGGCGGCGGCCGATCGACGTGGCCGAGCTGGTCGCCGCCTGCGGCCACCAGATGGACTGGATGGACCGGGAGCTCGAGGCGTTGGCCGGGCTCGACCGCCTCACCGTCACCTACGAGGCCGACCTCGACGACCCGACCCGCCACCAGGCGACGGCCGACCGGATCTTCGACCACCTCGGGCTCGACCGGGTGCCCGTCGCCACCCACCTGACCCGCACCCGGCCCCGCTCGGTCACCGACGAGATCGTCAACCTCGACGAGGTCCGCACCGCCCTCGCCGGCATCGGCCTGCTCCACCAGCTCCCCGCCCCCACCGGCGGCCCCCGATGAGCGGGGTGCTGGTGTGCGGGGACCTGGGGAGCGAGCGGTGCGGGGTGGGGGCGTCGGAGGCCGCCGCGCTGGCCGTGGTCGAGCCGCGGCCGACCACGGTGGACCCCCGGCGGGTCGGGGCGGCCGTCCGGGCGCTGCGGCGCGCCCGCCGGGAGCGGCAGCCGGTCGTCGTGGCCTGGCCGACCCGGTCGACGGTCAGCTCGCCGGCCGCCACGTTGACCCTCGCCCTCACCGCCGTGCTGGCCCGGGGCCGGGTCCGCTGGCACCTCCACGAGTACGCCATCTTCGGCGCCCGCCGGGTGCTGGTCGACCTGCTGCTGGCGGTCGGCGGCGGGCGGGTCGTCGTGTCGACCGCGTCCGAGGCCGACGCCCTCCGCCGGAGCCGGGGCGGTCGCGTCGCCCGCCGGGTCGAGGTCCGGGTCGTCCCCCCCGCCAACGGCACCGCCGTCCGGGCCGAGCCGACCGCGCCGGCCGCGCCCCCCGTCGTCGGGCTGTTCGGCACGGCCCGGGCCGACAAGGGGCTCGACGTCGCCCTGGCCGCCCTGCGGGCCCTGCCGCCCGGCGCCGCCCGGGTCGAGACCGTGGGCGAGGGCTGGGACCGGACGTCGTGGCCGGCGGGCACCGAGGTCACCCACCGGGGCCGGGTCCCGACCGACGACCTGGCCCCGCTGATGCGCCGCTGGGCCCTCGCCATCGCCCCCTTCGCCGACGGCGCCACCGACGGCCGCATGAGCCTCCGCACGCCGCTCACCTGCGGCGTCCCCACCCTCACCACCGTGCGCCGCCCGGCCGACCTGACCCTGCGCCCCCCGCACCTCCTGCTCGACCCGGCCACCGCCGCCGACGAGGCCCTCGCCACCGGCCGGGAGGACCGGGCGCGCGGCGCGGCCGCCGTGGCCGCCTTCGAGGCCGAGACGGTCCGCCAGCTCAAGGACGCCCTGTGGTAGCCCCGCTTCTGTCCACCCGCATGAACCGTGGAGGTCCACGGGGATGGACAGAACGGGTGGGGGCGCGGGGGTGGCGCCTGCTCACCGAGACGCGGCGGGGCGAGGCGGTCATCGCCCTCGGGATCGGCGTCGCCCTCTGGGGGGCGCTCGTCGTCGGCTTCTTCGTCGGGATCGGCGTCGAGGTGCTGCTGTCGCTGTTCCTCAGCGTGGTGGTGCTCGTGGCCATGGTCCGGCGCCCGCTGCTGGCCCTCCGGCTCACCTTCGTCGTCGTCCCCGCCAGCGTCTTCTTCCTCTCGCTGGCCCTGACCGCCGGGGTGCCGCCCGGGGTGGTGCGGGGCGGCGCCCTGCTCAAGGACTCGGTGGTGATCGCCGCCGTGATCGCCGGCTACCGCGCCCACCGGGCCCGGGGCACGGCCATGGCGCCGCTCGACCGCATCGCCCTCGCCTACCTCGGCCTGGTCGCCACCTGGTACCTCCTCACCCCGCTGATCGCCCTCGAGCCGCTGACCGGCGACGCCCGCCTGATCGCCCTGCGCGAGCAGGGCCTGTTCGTCGCCATGTTCCTCGGCGTCCGCTGGCTGGCGCCGACCCGGGAGGAGCGCCGCCGGCTGCTCACCTGGGGTCTCGGGGCGGCCGCCGCCCTGGCCCTCGGCGGCGCCTACCAGTGGCTCGACCCCGCCGGCTTCGTCCAGCGCACGCTCTACGACGCCGGGATGCTCCGCTACTACACCGAGGTCGCCGGGCTGTCGGGACGGCCGCTGGCCGAGACGGTCGGCTGGATGCGGACCGACCCGGTGCGCGTCGGCTCGGTGCTGATCGCCCCGTTCGGGTTCGCCGACATGATGGTCACCGCCTTCGCCGCCGTCGTGGCCACCGTGTCGCACCGCCGCGACCGGCGGATCGGCCTCCTCCTGATGGGCCTGTTCGCCCTGGCGGTGCTGTGGTCGGGCACCCGGATCAACCTGCTCGCCCTCGGCGCCGTCGTCCTCGCCGTGGTGGTCGACGGCCGGGGCATGAACGAGCGCACCCGGGTCCAGGTCCTCGCCGTCGGGCTGGTGGCGGTGCTCGCCTTCGCCCCGAGCGTCGTCGGGAGCCGGCTGCTGGCGCAGGACAACGAGGAGTCGAACGAGGGCCACCGCAACGAGCTGACGACGGCGGTGGAGAAGATCGTCGACCGGCCGCTCGGGTACGGGCTCGGGTCCGACGGAGCGGTGCAGCGCCGCTACGAGATCGAGGGCAAGACGGTGTCGGGCAACACGGTGCTGGCGGTCGGCGTCCAGAGCGGCGTCGTCACCATGGCCGCCCTCGTCGCCCTGCTGGTCGCCATCCTGCGCGAGCTGGAGGTCCGGCGCCGGCGCGCCCCCCGGGACGAGCTGGTGCGCACGTCGTACCTCGTGCTGGTGGGCGGGCTGGTGGCGGTGTCGACCCACCAGGGCTGGCTCGACCTGACCTCCGGCACGTGGATCTGGGTCGTCGTCGCCCTCGGGCTGCCCGAGGTCGACGAGGGCGAGGTCGACCGGTGAGGGTGCTGCACGTGCTGGAGGCGCTGGAGGGCGGGACGTCGCGGCACGTGGTCGACCTGGTGCGGTGGACGCCCGACGTCGAGCAGCACGTCGCCATCCCCGGGCGCCGGGTCGGCGGTGTCACCGACGACGCCGCCGCCCCCGCCCTGCGGGCCCACGGCGCCACCGTCCACCCGGTGGCGATGACCCGCGCGCCGGCCACCCCGGCCAACGCCCGCTCGCTCGCCGCCCTCGTCCGGCTGATCCGCCGGGTGCGGCCCGACGTCGTCCACGCCCACAGCTCGATCGGCGGCCTGCTCGGCCGGCTGGCGGCGGCGACGGGCCGCGTCCCCGCCGTCTACACGCCCAACGGGGTGACCGACGTGCGGGCCGGCGTGCTGGTCGAGCAGGCGCTGCGCCCGCTGACCGCCCGGCTGGTGGCGGTGTCGACCTCGGAGGCGGAGCGGGTGCGGGCCCTCCGCCTCGTCGGCGCCGACCGGGTCCGGGTCGTGCCCAACGGCATCGACCTCGACCGCCGGCCCGCGCCCCTCGACCTGCGCGCCCGGCTCGGCGTCCCCGCCGCCGTCCCGCTGGTCGGCACGATCTCCCGGCTGGTGCCGCAGAAGGACCCGCTCACGTGGGTGGCGATGGCCGCCCGGGTCGCCGGGCACGTGCCCGACGCCCACTTCGTGGTGATCGGCGACGGCGCCCTGCGCCCCGAGGTCGACGCCGCCGTGACGGGCGCCGGGCTGGCCGCGCGGTTCCACGTCGTCGCCCACCTGCCCGAGGCCGACCGGGCCCTGCCCAGCCTCGACGTGTTCGTCATGTCGTCGGTGTTCGAGGGCGCGCCGTACGCCCCGATGGAGGCGATGCGGGCCGGCGTGCCGCTGGTGCTGACCGACGTGGCGGGGAGCGCCGACCTGGTCGCCGACGGGGTCGACGGTCGCATGGTGCCGCCCCGCGACCCCGACGCCCTGGCCACCGCCGTGGTCGAGCAGCTGGCCGACCCCGCCCGCGCCGGCGAGCGGGCCGAGCTGGCCGCCAAGGCGGTGGCCGCCCGCTTCGGCGGCGACGTGATGGGCGCCCGCACCCGCGCCGTCTACGAGGAGCTCACCCCCTCCTGACCGCAACTGGCGATGAGATCCGACGGGTACCCGTCGGATCTCATCGCCGGTTCGGGGAGGGGCGGCCGGCGGTCGCGGCGAATACCTCTGGGTCCCCGGTGCCCGGCGCCGGTGGCCATCCCCGCTGCTCACGACGAAGGAGACGCCGCACATTGGAGCTGCGCCGCTACCTGGCCCTCCTCCGCCGCCGGTGGCTCCTCATCCTCCTGACGGTCGTGATCGCCCTGGCGGTCGGCTGGTCGATCACCCCGCGGACCGACACCTACACGGCCCGCAGCACGCTCTACATCGGCTCCCGCACGATCGAGTCCGAGCAGAACGACCTGTCGGGTGACCGGGCCCTGGCCCTCGACCGCCTGGTCGTCACCTTCTCGGTGATGATCGACAGCGAGCCGATCGCGGCCCGGGCCATCGACCTGACCGGCGAGGACGTCTCGGCCGAGAACCTGGTGGGCAAGACCACCACCGAGCCCGAGCCCGCCACCCAGCTGCTCTACATCGACGTGGTCGACGCCGACCCGGCCCGGGCCCAGGCCCTCGCCAACGGGCTGGCCGATGCCTTCGTCGAGCAGGTGCAGGACTTCGAGCCCGGCACCGCCGGCGGCGAGGGCGACGTGCCCGTGCTGCCCGCCTACATCTTCGAGCGGGCCCGGCTGCCCACCGTCCCCGAGTCGAGCGGGCTGGTGAAGAACCTCCTCCTCGCCGCCGTGCTCGGCGCCGGCCTGGCCGTCGCCGTGACCCTCCTCCTCGACTACCTCGACATCAGCATCCGCACCCCCGACGACGCCGAGCGGCTGATCGAGCTGCCGGTGCTGGGCGTGATCCCGTCGCTCGACGTGCCCGCCGGGCCGGGGGGTGGCCGTGGCCGCTGAGGTGACCCGCCGCATCCGGAGCCGCCGCGCCCCCGCCCCGGGCCGGCTGGTGACCCACGACGAGGCCTTCCGCACCCTGCGGGCCAACGTCCTCGTCGCCACCAGCGACCTCCCCCACCCCACCGTGATGGTCACCAGCGCGGTGCCGGGCGAGGGCAAGACGTCGACCTGCGCGGCGCTGGCCGAGTCGATCGCGGCGTCGGGTCCGATGGTCGTCGCCGTCGACCTCGACCTCCGCCGCCCCGACCTCCACACCCGCTTCGGGGTGGACAACGCCCGGGGCGTGAGCGACGTCCTGAGCGGGCGGGCCACCGTGGCCGACTGCCTGGTGCGGGTCGGGCTGACGGGCGATGCCGTCGCCGACGACACCGGCGACGAGGACCGGGGCTACCCCGGTCGCGGCGCCCTGTTCGTGCTCCCCGCCGGCACCCCGGTGAGCCACCCGGCCGAGCTGCTCGGCGGCCCCCGCACCGCCCAGGTGCTGGAGGCCCTGGCCGAGCACGCCGACTTCGTCCTGATCGACACGCCACCGGTGCTGCCGGTGGCCGACGCCCTCGGCGTGGGCCGGCTGGTGTCGGGCGCCCTGCTGGTCGTCGAGACGGGACGGGTGCCGCTCCCCGCCGTGCAGCGGGCCAAGGCCGAGCTGGCCCGCAACCAGATCCGGGTCCTCGGCATGGTGCTCAACCGGTTCGAGGACCAGGGCACGATCGCCCCGTACCACTACGAGTACCGGGCGACCGCCGCCCCCGCGGCCTCCACCGTCGGCGACCTGTCCCGCCTCCTCGGGCGCAGCCGCAACGGCTCCCGCCCGGGCTGACCGATGCGTCGTCGCGTCGCCGCGGCCTGGCGCCGGCCCGCCGTCCGCGGCGTCCTGCTGCTCGTCGTCGTGGGCAGCGGCCTGGTCGCCGCCCTGGCCGCGGTGTCGCTGGCCCGCGCCGCCGCCGACCTGCGGTCCGCCCGCGACCAGCTCGACCGGGTGCAGCAGCTGGTCGAGGACGGCCGGATCGGCGAGGCCGAGGACCGTCTCGACGCCGCCTACGCCCACGCCGCCGCGGCCAACAGCCGCCTCTACGGCAACCCCGCCCTCGACGTCGTCGGCGCGCTCCCGGTCGCCTCGGCCAACCTGCGGTCGCTGCGGGCCTCGACCGGCGACAGCCTCGAGCTGATCGGGGCCGGCCGGGCCATCCTGCGGGCCGGGCGCCCCCTCGCCGACGAGAGCGGGCGGCTGGAGGTCTCGCTCCGGTCGGGGAGGCTCGACGCCGCCGGCATCACCGCGGTGCGGGCCCAGCTGGTGGCGGCGGCGGCCGCCCTCCCCCGCCGCGACGACGGCGACGACTCGCCCTGGCTGCTCGGCCCGGTGCGCGAGCTGCACGACGAGGTGGCCGACGAGACCGAGTCGCGCGCCCGCCAGTTCCGCTCGGTGGCCCAGGGCCTGGAGATCGCCGAGGACCTGAGCGGCGCCCACGGGCCCCGGCGCTTCCTCGTCGCCGTGGCCAACCCGGCCGAGATGCGGGGCGCCGGCGGGATGATCCTCAGCTACGGGGTGATCGAGTCCCGCGGCGGCCAGGTCACGGTGGGCGAGTTCGGGCGGATCGACGAGCTGAACCTGGACGAGCCGGTGCCGACCGACGGCCTCGGGCTCCCCGAGGACCTCCTCGCCCGCTGGGAGGGCTTCGACCTGACCCAGCGCTGGCGCAACGCCACGGCGCCGGCCGACCTCACGGTGATGGGGCCGACGCTGCTGGCCATGTACGAGCAGGCCACCGGCGAGCGGGCCCACGGCGTCATCCAGGTCGACCCGGTCGGGTTGGCCGCCCTGCTGGAGGCGACCGGGCCGGTCGAGGTGGGCGAGCTGGGCACGGTCGACGCCGACAACGTGGTCGCCCTCACGCTCAACGAGGCCTACGTCCGCTACCCCGACATCGACGAGCGCTCCGACGTGCTGGCCGACGTGGCCGAGGCCGCCTTCGACCGCCTGCTCGACGGCGACATCCCCTCGCTCCGGGGGCTGGGCGAGGCCCTCCTGCGCACCGCCGAGGAGCGCCACCTCGCCATGTGGACCCGCGATCCGGACGCCCAGGCCGCGGTGGCCGCCTTCGGGGCCGACGCCACGCTCCCCGACCCGAGCGCCGAGCAGGTCCACCTCGGCGTCCAGAACATCAGCGGCAACAAGCTCGACTACTACGTCGACACCGCCCTGGACCTGGAGGGCCGCCGGCCGGCCGGCGAGCCGGGGACGGTGCGGGCCACGATCACGATCGCCAACACCGCCCCGGCCGGCGCCACCTCGCCCCGCTACGTCTTCGGCCCCTTCGACGACTCGGAGCGGGCCGGGGTGTACCGCGGCCTGGTGAGCCTCTACCTGCCCCGGGGCACGACGCTGGTCGACAGCGGCGGCGACGAGACGGCCACCCCGGCGGCGGTCCAGGCCGAGGACGGCCGGGCCGTCGTGTCCTACACGGTCGCCGTCCCGGCCGAGGGCCGCCACGTGGTCGAGCTGACCCTGCGGCTCCCCCCGCGGGGGGCGGGCGACTACCGGTTGCTGGCGGTGCCGTCAGCCCGGCTGCGGCCGACGACGCTGCGCGTCGGCCTCGACCTCGGCGACGCCACGCTGCGGGCCGAGCTCCCGCTCACCCGGGCGGTGGCCCTGGTCCCGGGCGAGGAGCCCGAGCCGACCACCCCCGGCCGCTGAACCACCACGCTCCGTCCCTGAGCAGGGACATCTTCCCGGAAGTTCCCCCCGACGGGGGAGGAGGCCGGGCCTCGGTGCCGAAGTCCTGACGAGGCCTCAGACGCGCCCCTCGCCACCGACGACGCGGCCTCATCTGGACCTCGACCCTGCATCGGGAACCTCCATCGTGCCTCCGACCTCCCCATCGGGTGTGGCCAAGCGCGCCCTCGACCTCCTCGTGGGCGTGCCCCTCGCCATCCTCTCCCTCCCCCTCGTCGCCGTCGCCGCCGTCGTCTCGGCCCTCGCCCTGCGGGCCAACCCGTTCTTCGTCCACGAGCGCGTCGGCTGGTGCGGGCGGCCCTTCCGGGTCGTCAAGGTCCGCACCCTGCCCACCACCACCGGCGCCTACGTCGACAAGTTCGCCCTCGACGCCGAGCGCATCCCCCGGGCCACCGCCCTGCTCCGCACCCTCCACCTCGACGAGCTCCCGCAGCTGTGGCTCGTCGTGGCCGGCTCGATGTCGCTGGTCGGGCCCCGCCCCGAGATGCGGGTGCTCCACGACGACTTCGACCCCGCCTTCGCCGAGCTGCGCTGCCGGGTGCGGCCGGGCCTGACCGGCCTCTGGCAGATCAGCCCCCACTGCGTCGGGCTGATCGGCCAGCGCCCCGAGTACGACCGGATCTACCTGGAGATGCGGTCGTGGCGCCTCGACGTCTGGATCGCCTTCCGCACCGTGCTCAAGATCCTCGGCCGCGGCACCGTCCACCTCTACGAGGTGCCGGCGTGGGCCTACCGCCGCACCGCTCCCCGAGCCGTCACCGCCCGGGCCGCGGCACCGAGGACGGCCCGCGCCGCCTGACGTCACCGATGAGCGGCGGCACCGGCCGTCGTCTCACCTGCCATGGACGACGAGCTGGCCCGCACCCTCCGGGGCCCGCTCCCGGCGCCGTTCGCCCGCCGGGTCGTCACCCTCGCCCCCGGGGAGCGCTGCGCCTACGCGTCGGAGGACTGGGAGGACGCCCTCGTCCTGGTCGAGGACGGCACCCTCGAGCTCGAGGACCTGGCCGGCGACCGACGGAGCCTGGCCCGGGGCGCCGTGCTGTGGCTGGTCGGCCTGCCCCTCCGCGGCATGCGCAACGTCGGCCGCCACCCGGCCGTGCTCGTCGCCATCTCCCGCCGCCTCCCCGACTGACCCGTCGAGCGGCGGTCAAGCGCCGTCCAAGGATCGTCCCAGCGCGCCGGTGGACGCTGCGGTGCACCGACGACACAGGAGCCCACGATGAGCACCGCAGACCTGCGCGGCTACCGCGCCATCCACACCGCCCTCCGCGACGCCGCCCATGCCATGGCCGCCGCCGCCCCCACCCTCAGCACCGCCGACCCGGCCCGCCTGGCGGCCTTCCGGTCCTACTGGAGGGGCTACGCCGGCGAGGTCCTCGCCCACCACACCACCGAGGACGACGTCGTCTTCCCCGAACTGGTCCGCCGGGTGCCCGCGCTGGCCGACCTGATGGATCGGGCCGACGCCGACCACCACCACCTCGACGAGCTGATGGACGACGTCACCGCCGCGCTCGCCGCCGTGGCCGACGGCGCCAGGCCCGACCGGCTCGGCGGGCTCCTGCGGGAGGTGGCCGACCACATGGACGAGCACCTCGGCATGGAGGACGAGCGCTTCCTCCCGATGATCGAGGTCTCGTTCAGCGAGGAGGAGTACGCCGCCCTGGAGGCCAGGGCGCTGGAGATCATCGGCGTCGGCCGCCAGGCGGCGTTCACCATCCCCTTCATCGCCGCCTCGGTCGACGACGAGACCCGCCGGCACCTGCTGGGCGACGCCCCGCTGCCGGTGCGGGTCATCCTCCGGGTCTTCCGGGGCCGCCACGCCCGGATGCGCGCCCGGGCCCTCGGCGCCCCCCGCCCCACCGCCGTCGCCGCCTGAGCCTCAGCCCCCCAGGGCGGTGATGCGGCGCTGGAGGTGGTCCTGCTCGGCGGCGTTGTCGGTCAGGGCGAGGGCGCGACGGGCGTCCTCCACCGCCTCGGCGGTGCGGCCCAGCCGTTCCAGCAGCTCCGACCGGGTGGCCGGGAGGTACGGGTAGCGGGCCAGCCGCCCGTCGGCGACCAGGGCGTCGACCAGGGCCAGCGCCGCCGCGGGCCCGTCGACCTCGGCCACCGCCACCGCCCGGTTCAGGTCGACCACCGGGGACGGCCACACCGCCCGCAGGTGGTCGTAGAGCACGACCACCTGGGGCCAGTCCGTCGCCGCGTAGGACGGCGCCTGGGCGTGGAGGGCGGCGATGGCGGCCTGGAGGGTGAACCGGCCGGGCGGCCCCGCCCCCAGGGCGGCGACCACCAGCCGGTCGACCTCGGTGATGACCGCCCGGTCCCACCGGCTGCGGTCCTGGTCGGCGAGGCGGACGATCCGGCCCTCGGCGTCGGTCCGGGTCGCCCGCCGGGCGTGGTGGGACAGCAGCAGCGCCAGCAGCCCGGCCACCTCGGGCTCGTCGGGCACCAGCCGGTGGAGCATCCGGGCCAGGTCGAGGGCCCGCCCGGCCAGGTCGTCGCGCACCAGGTCGGGCCCCGACGGGGCGGTGTGCCCGGTGCTGTGGACCAGGTGGACGACGGTCAGCACGGCGTCGAGGCGGGCCGGGCGCTCGGCCGGGCCGGGCTCGGCGTAGGGGATGCGGGCCACGGCGATCTTCTGCTTGGCCCGGGTGATCCGGGCCGCCATCGTCGTCTCGCTGACCAGCAGGGCCCGGGCCACGTCGGGGGTGGCGACGCCGCACACCAGCCGCAGGGTCAGCGCCACCTGGGCCTCGGGGGCGAGGGCCGGGTGGCAACAGGTGAAGACCAGCCGGAGCCGGTCGTCGGGGATGGCGTCGGGGTCGAGGGTGTCGATGGCGTCGTCCTCCTCGGGCCCGAGGAGGAGCGGGAGCTTGGCCCGCTGCGTGCGCCCCTGGCGCAGCCCGTTGAGCGCCCGCCGCCGGGCTGTCGTCGTCAGCCACGCCCCGGGCCGCCGGGGGATGCCGTCACGCCCCCACGTCCGCAGGGCCTGGACGTAGGCCTCCTGCACCGCCTCCTCGGCGGCGTCGAGGTCGCGGGTGACGCGCACGGTGGCGGCCAGCACCGCCGCCCACTCGCTCCGGTGGGCGGCGGCGACGGCCTCCTCGACCCTCAGGCCGGGTCCTCGCCGACGACCTGGAAGTCGAGCAGCGGGCGGACCTCGACCCCGCCGTCGACGATCGGCGTCATGGCCGCCAGCTCGATGGCGTGGTCGAGGTCGCGGGCCTCGATCACGAACACGCCGAGGATGGCCTCCTTGGACTCGATGAAGGGGCCGTCGCTGATGACCCCGCCCCGGATCGACGTCGCCGTGCTCGTCGGTTGGAGGGCCAGGCCCGCCACCTCGCGGCCGCCGGCGGCGACGATCCGCCCGCCCAGGGCCTCGTGGGCGGCCAGCACCTCGGGCGGCATGTCGACGCCCTCCCGCTCGTAGATGATCACCGCGTACTGCGCCATCAGGCCGTCTCCCTCTCGTACACGCCGGCGACGAAGCCGCCCCAGGCGGCCTCGACGGCGGCACCGTCGGCCGGGGCGAAGAGGTGGTGGGCGACGCTCACCGGCCAGCCCCAGCGGTCCCGACCGTAGATCCGGTGCAACCCGCGCGCGCTCCGGATGCCCAGGAAGGTGCCCTGGCGGTAGTCGACCACGCCCGTGACCGGCTCGGCGTCGGGGACGGCGAGGGTGACGGTGTCGCCGACGGCGGCGTCGGCCAGCCCGAGGGCGGCGAGCAGGCGGTCGGTGCTCCCCGGCACCGCGCTGGCCTCGCCCCCGTCGACCTCGACGTAGGTGGCGTCGGAACCGGCGAAGTGGGTGGCGTAGGCGAGCATCGAGTGCCGGTAGAGGTCGGTGTGGACGACGCAGGCCTCGTGCTGGACCTCGTGCTCGGCGGTGGGGACGTGGCCCCGGTGGCGGTACTCCACCCGGGTGCCGGCCGCCGTCGGGGTCAGCACGTAGGCGATCTCGTTGGGCCCGTCGGGGGTCTCACCGGCGGTGGCGAAGCGGTGGTGCGGCTCCCACACCGTGACCGTGCCGCCGTCGGGCGTCAGGCCGCTCTCGGCCCCGCCGACCCGCGGCTCGTAGCTGATCGGCCACAACCAGCCGTCGCTGTGGCGGGTGACGGCGTCCCACACCGCCGCGGGCGGCGCCGCCACCTCGTCGGTCCAGCCGACCTCGATCGGGGTCCCCATGGTCGTCTCCTCTGCTCGGGGTGGCCCGGTGGCCACCGCTCACCCCTCCGACACCCGGGCCCGGCCCGGATCGACAACGGGATCGAGGGATCTCCTGCCACCGCGCCGACACAGGGGGTGTGCCACGCTGCCGCCCGTGAACGAGCAAGAGGCCCTCGTGCAGTTCCGCACGCCGGAGGCGCTCGCCCCCGGCAGCTACGCCAACGGCTGCGCGGTGTGGAGCACTCAGAACGAGTTCAGCCTGGACTTCCTGGTCAGCCTGCCGCCCGAGCCCGGGGTCCACCCCGACACGGGGGCGGCGGTCATGCTGGCGCCGCAGCAGCTGGTCGCCCGGATCAAGCTCCCGCCGGCGCTGATCTTCCAGCTGATGCAGAACCTCAACGCCTCGATGGCGCAGTACGAGGAGGAGCACGGGCCGATCCCCGAGTTCCGCAAGCCCGACATCGGCTGAGGTTCAGCCCCCGGCGGGCTCGGGCGGCGCCGACTCGCGGGCCGCCCCGGCGTAGATGCCCTTGGCCATCAGGCTCGTCTCGGCCGTCCGGCGCTGCTCGTAGATGCGAGCCCGGACGGCGTGGACCTCGGGCGCCTCGGCCGGGCTTCCCGCCGCCGTGGCCGCCCACTCGACGAGCTGGCAGGCGAGGCGCAGGTCGCCGGTGTCGGCCACCGCCGCCGCCCGCCGGGCCAGGACGTCGGCCCCACCGGCGAGGGCGGCGACCTCGCCGGCCACGGCCGCCTCGCGGGGCGGCTTGAGCCGGGCCGGGTCGCCGTCCCACCAGCCGCCGTAGAGCCGCCACACGTTGCGGACGACGAACTCGGGCTCGTCGTAGAGCGGGCGCAGGTACGGGAGGGCGAGCACGTCGTCGGCGACGGTGACCTCGTGGACGATCTCGTCGAGCACCGCCCCCTCGTTCATCAGCGCCACCACCCGCCCGACCAGGTCCTCCAGCGTCCCCGCCACCGTCTCGAGCACGGTGCGGATGCGGTCGGCGCCGCCGATCGGGAGGCCGTGGGCGGGCAGCAGGAGCTCGGGCCCGAGGGCGACCATCTGCCGCAGCGCCGCCGCCCACTCGGCCGGGTAGCGCTGGACCTTCTGCGGGTTGCCGGCGTTGGGGAAGTTCCAGATCAGGAAGTCGCCGCAGGCGATGGCCCGGTGGGCCGGGATCCACGCCCACGTGTGGTCGTCGGTCTCACCCCGGCCGTGGCGCAGCTCGACGTCGACGCCGCCGATGCCGAGGTGCAGCCGCTCGGCGTAGGTGACGTCGGGGGCGGCCACGTCGTCGGGCAGGAACCGGCGCCCCTCGCCCTCCCCCGACGCCAGCCGCAGCCGCCGGTCGCGGATCCCGCCGAACTGGCGGGCGTTGATCCCGGTGTTCCAGGCGTCGGTGCGCCGGTAGCGGTCGAACCGGTCGACCACGGCCTCGTGGGCCACGACCTGGGGCCGGTGGTGGCCCCGGGCGGCGGCGTCGGCGACGAAGGCCCCCGACCCGCCGACGTGGTCGACGTGGCCGTGGGTGTAGACGAGCGAGCGCACCGGGGCGGTCGACCACGACCGCAGGGCCTCGACCACCTGGCGCCCGGTGAAGACGGCGCTGGCGTCGAACACCACCAGCCCGTCGTCGGTCCGCAGGGCCACGGCGTGGCTGAACGACTCGATCACGGCGACGCCGTCGGCCACCTCGGACAGCTCCTGGGTCACCCGGTTGGTCGGCTCGTCGGCCACCCCCGAGTCGATGATGCGCGCCGAGAGGTCCAGCAGGTCAGCCATCCCCCGATCCTCGCGGGTTCCCCCGCCGTCCACCGGGGAAGCCCCCGCCGGTGAGCGACGAGGGACCGGAGCGGACCGAGGACGGGCGGCACGTCGTGGTCGACGGGCGGCGGTGGCGGGCAACCGACCCGGCCATCCCCGAGGCGCTGCGGGCCGAGCTGGTCGCCGAGCTGATGGCGGCCCGGCGGGCGGTGCGCACCGATCCCGGCGCCGCCCGGCCCCGGGTGCAGGACGCCAAGGTCGCCCTCGGCGAGCGGGGCGAGCCGTGGTGGGCGCCCCCCACCGACGACGGCCGGCGGGACCGGGTCGCCGCCGCCGTGCGCACCCTGGCCCGCCACCGCGCCCCCGACGGCACCACCTGCCCGTCGGACGCGGCCCGGGCCGTCGGCGGCGAGGGCTGGCGCGACCTGATGGACCTGACCCGGGAGGTCGTCCGCGACCTGGCCCGGGCCGGCGAGGTCGAGGTGACCCAGAAGGGCGAGCCGCTCGACCCCGACGCCCCCTGGCGCGGCCCCGTCCGCGTCCGGGCCACCGGCGAGGTGTGACAGCCTGCGGCGGTGCCCGCCCACGTCCTGACCCTCACCTGCCCAGATCGGCACGGGATCGTCGCCTCGATCGCCCAGGGCATCGTCGAGCTCGACGGCAACATCGTCGAGAGCGCCCAGTTCAGCGACGAGCCCAGCGGGACCTTCTGCATGCGGACCCGGGTCGACGCCCCGATCGAGGAGCCCGAGGACGTGGCCCGGGCCCTGGCCGAGCGGACCGCGGCCCTCGGGGCGACCGTCGCCGTCCGGCGGGTCGACCGGCCCGTCCGCACCCTCGTCCTCGTCTCACGCCACGACCACTGCCTGCTCGACCTGCTGTACCGGTGGCGGGCCGGCGAGCTGGCCGTCGACATCGTGGCCGTGGCCTCCAACCACCCCGACCTGGCCCCGCTGGCCGAGCGGGACGGCGTTCCCTTCCACCACCTCCCGGTCACGCCCGAGACCCGGGACGAGGCCGACGCCCGGCTGCTCGCCCTCGTCGACGAGCTCGACGTCGAGCTGGTGGTGCTGGCCCGCTACATGCAGGTCCTCTCGCCCACCGTCTGCGCCGCCCTGCCGGGCCGGATGATCAACATCCACCACTCCTTCCTGCCCGGCTTCCGGGGCGCCCGGCCCTACCACCAGGCCTTCGCCCGGGGCGTGAAGGTCATCGGCGCCACCGCCCACTACGTCACCGCCGAGCTCGACGAGGGCCCGATCATCGACCAGGACACGACCCGGGTCACCCACGCCCACGGGCCCGGCGACCTCCAGGTCGTCGGCCGCGACCTCGAGCGCCTCGTCCTGGCCCGGGCCGTCGCCGCCCACGCCGAGGGCCGGGTCTTCCTGCTCGGCCCCCGCACCGTGGTCCTGCCCTGAGGTCGCCCCGTAGGCGATGGCCGCCAGGGTGAGGGCGAAGCCGGCCAGCTGGAGCGGCGACAGGGCCTGGCCGAGGACGACCCAGCCCATGACGGCGCCGGTGGCCGGGGCGGCCAGGCCGAGGAGGGGTGGGGCGACGGCCGGGAGCCGGCGGATGCCCCGGAACCAGAGCACGTAGGCCAGCGCCGTGCCGGCCAGGCTCAGGTAGGCGAAGCCGAGCACCGCCCGCCCGTCGACCGCCGGCGGCGCCCCCTCGACCAGCAGGGCGACCGGGGCCAGGAGGGCGGCGCCGACGAGCAGCTGCCAGCCGGTGGCGGCGAGGCGGTCGGCCGGGGCCGGTGCCGGGAAGCGGCGGGTCAGGACGACGCCGAGCGAGAACGACAGGTTGGCCCCGACGGCGGCCAGCACGCCGAGCGGGTCGATGTCGGCCCCGGGGCGGACGACGACCAGCGCGACGCCGACGGCGGCCACCACCCCGACGGCCAGGTCCGGCCGCCGGGGCCGCTCGCCGGCGACGACCCGGGTGAGCAGCAGCACCAGCAGCGGCTGGAGCCCGCCCACGGCGGCGGCCACACCCCCGGGCAGCCGGTAGACGGCGACGAACAGCAGCGGGAAGAAGAGCCCAAAGTTGCAGGTGGCGAGGACGACCGTCCGGGCCCACCCCGCCCCCCGGGGCCGCCCGCGGCCGGCGCGCCGCGCACCGAGGGCGACGAGCAGCAGCCCGGCGGGCAGCACCCGGGCGAGGGCGACGAACAGGGGCCGGCCGTCGGGCAGCAGCTCGGTGATCGTGACGTAGGTCGTGCCCCAGGCGATCGGGGCGAGCACCGTGGCGGCCGCAGTTCTCTTCATGCTCATCATCTTAATGTTGAGATGATCGACGTCAAGCGATCTGCCTAGGATCACCGCCCATGGCCCGCCCGCAGGACGCCGTCGACCGCATCAGCGAGCAGTGGGCCACGGTGCGGCCCGACGTCGACTCGTCGCCGCTGGCGGTGATCGGACGGGTGTCGCGCCTCTCCCGCCTGATCGACCGGCGGCTGGCCGAGAGCTTCGCCCGCTTCGACCTGGAGGCGTGGATGTACGACGTCCTCGCCACCCTGCGCCGGGGCGGCGAGCCCTACGAGCTGACCGCCGGCGACCTGGTGGCCCAGGCGATGGTGACGACCGGGGCGATCACCAACCGGATCGACAAGCTGGAGCAGCGCGGCCTGGTCGAGCGGGTGGCGGCCACCGACCGCCGCAAGGTCATCGTCCGCCTCACCCCCGCCGGGCTGGCCCTCGTCGACGAGGTCGTCGCCCCCCACATGGCCGTCGAGGAGGAGATCCTCGCCGCCCTCTCCCCCCGCCAGCGCGACGACCTCGCCCGCCTCCTCCGCACCACCCTCCTCCACCTCGGCGACGAGGCCCCCGGGCCCTGACCCCCGAACCGGTGTCACCAGAAGCAGCGGGCACCGCCCCTGGTGACACCGGTTCGGGTCAGGCGAGGAGGGCGGCCTCGACGGCGAGCGGGACCTCCTCCTCCACCGGTGGGTCAGACGGCGAGGGGCTGGCCGGTCTCGAGCAGCGTCTTGAGCCCGGAGAGCACGGCGGGCCAGCCGCCCTGGATGGCCTCCAACATCAGGCTGCCGGGGACGAAGCCGTCGTGGACGACGCGGAGCCGCACCGTGCCGGGGTCGGCGTCCTCGATGGTGAAGGTCACCGTCGACCGGGGCTCGGCCTGCTGGGCCGCCACCTGCTCGTCGGTCCAGCCGGTGTGTTCCTGGTGGAGGGCGTCGGCATGGTGCCAGGTGTAGGACAGGAGCCGGGGCCGGTCGACGGCGAGCACCTCCTGGCCCTCGAGCACGGCGTCGCCCTCCTCCCAGCGGAGCGGCGACCCGACCTCCCAGTCCGAGACGAGGGTCGCCCCCCAGTAGCGCCGGGTGAAGGCGGGCTCGGTGAGGGCGGCGAAGACCTCCTCGGCGGTGGCACGGATGTAGGTGACGTAGACGAAGTCGGGCACGGGACGGTCCTCCAGGGAGCGCTTGAGGTCGCCGAGCGCACGGGCCCGGGGACGGTGGAACCGACCGATCCAGCGGTCGGCGATGTCGTCGATGGGGGCGGCGTTGAGCAGGTGGATCCGCTGGCGGCCCCGCTTCTCGCTGACCACCAGGCCGGCCCCCTCCAGCACGGCCAGGTGCTTGGTGACCGACTGGCGGGCGATGCCGAGGCCCTCGCCCAGCTCGCCCAGGCTCTGGCCGTTGCGGGCCCGGAGCCGGTCGAGCAGCTCGCGGCGCACCGGGTCGGCCAGCGCCTTGAACACGTCGTCCACGCCCACCAAATATGCAGCCATCTGGCTGCCTGTCAACCCCCGGGGGGGTCAGCCCCGCATCCGCCGGTAGAGGCACTGGCCCCCGCCCGAGGCCCGGAGCAGGCCGTCCTCGGTCCACACCCGGGCCGTCCAGCCGAACAGCCCGCCGGTGGCGACCGGGGCGGTGCCGTCGCACAGCAGCCACTCGTGGCCGACGGTCGGGCGGTGGAAGGCGACGTTGAGATCGAGGGTGGGCGCCGTCCACGGCTCCTGCTTCCAGGCGTGGGGCCGGTTGGCGGCCGGCCAGCTCGGGAGGTCGACCAGGATCACGCTGCGGGCGGCGTCGACCCACTCGTCGGCGTAGGTGGCGGTGGGGAGGAACCGCAGCCACTCGGCCCAGGCCGCGGGGCGGGGACCGTCTGGCGGCCACCCCTTCTCGAAGGCCAGCGGCTTGACGTCGAAGTTGTGCCAGAAGGCGAAGGGCGGGGCGTCGTCCTCGTCGACCAGCTCGCCGATGCTCGGGAGGTCGGCCGGGCGGGGCACGTCGGGGGCGGTCGTCTCGTCGTGCTCCTGGCCCTCGTTGCGGGCCGCGCTCCACGCCAGCGCCTCGAGGATCGGACGCCCCTCCTGGGTGATCGACACCCGGTGCGAGCTGGCCGCCCGGCCCTCCTTGCGGGCCTCGACGGTGATGTCGACCGGGGCGAAGGCGGCCACGCCGAGGTAGTGGCAGGAGAACGCCACCGGTCGCGGGTGGGGCGTGCAGGCCCCCACGGCGCGGAGGGCGTGGGCGGCGACGTAGCCCCCCATCGGTCCCCAGATCTCCCAGTCGGCCGAG
>DASTYI010000162.1:0-17458 GCA_035765045.1 Iamia sp.
TGTCGTCGAGGCCACCCCGCAGCCGGGCGATGACGTCGATGGCCTCGCCCCCGGTGAGGTTGGGCCACAGGTCGACGTCGCCGGGCACGTAGGCCAGCCGGCGGTGGAGGTCGACGGCGTCACGCCACGGGTCGCCGCCGAGCAGCCGCACCGTGCCGTCGTCGGCCCGCAGCAGCCCGAGCAGCACCCGGATCGTCGTCGACTTGCCGGCGCCGTTGGGACCGAGGAAGCCGTGGACCTCGCCGGGCCGGACCCGGAGGTCCAGCCCGTCGAGGGCCGTGAAGGACCCGAACCGCTTGCGCAGGCCCGCGACGTCGATGACGTGGTCGCCCATGGGGGTGACGCTACGCGGCTCAGGTGCCCTCGGAGGCCGAGCCCGCGAGGCCGGGGCCCGAGCGGCCCGCTCCCGACGAAGGAGGGAGCATGAGCGGGAGGGACAGCTCGTAACTCGCGCTCGTCGGATGGGCCGTGAGCTCAGGTGCCCTTGTAGTTGAGGACCTGGCGGAGGGTGTGGCGGATCTCGACCAGGTCGGACTGGTCGGCCATGACCTGGTCGATGTCCTTGTAGGCGCCGGGGATCTCGTCGACGAGCTGCCCGGCCCGGTCGGCCAGCCACGTCCGGTCGCCCATGGCCTCGGCCAGGTCGGCGGCGCTGTACCGCTTCCGGGCCGCCGTCCGGCTGAGGCGCCGGCCGGCGCCGTGCGAGCACGACGTGTAGCTCAGGGTCGAGCCGAGGCCGGCCACGATGTAGGAGCGCGTCCCCATCGAGCCCGGGATCACCCCGAGATCGCCGACGTCGGCCTTGATGGCGCCCTTCCGCGTGATCCACAGCTCCTCGCCGCCGTGCACCTCGCGCTGGGTGAAGTTGTGGTGGCAGTTCACCCGGCCGACCTGGCGGCCGAAGCCGATGGCCGTCAGCACCTCGCGGAGCACGACGGTGACCATCTGCTCCCGGTTGGCGGCGGCGTAGTCCTGGGCCCAGAGCATGTCGCCGATGTAGGCGTCGAACTCCTCGGTGCCCTGGACCAGCCAGGCCAGGTCCGGGTCCTCCAGGTGGTGGGGGAGCTGGTGGCGCAGCCGCTTGGCCGTCTCGATGTGGGCCTGGGCCAGCTGGTTGCCGATGCCCCGGCTGCCCGAGTGGAGCACGACCCACACGTGGTCGCGCTCGTCGAGGCAGACCTCCACGAAGTGGTTGCCCGAGCCGAGGGTGCCGAACTGGGTCAGCGCCCGCTTGGCCTGGCCCTGCGAGAGCCGGGTGTGCGGCCGGTGCTCGGCCATCCAGCGGTCGGCCTTGTAGGCGGCGGTGTCGTGGCCCTGGCCGACGCCGGCCGGGACCCGCGCCTCGATCCGCCGCAGCAGCGGGCCGAGGTCGTCGGGCAGGTGCTCGGCGGTGACGTCGAGCTCGGCGGCGACCATGCCGCAGCCGATGTCGACGCCCACGGCCGACGGGATCACGGCGTCCCGGGTCGGGATGACCGAGCCGACGGTGGCGCCGATGCCGACGTGGGCGTCGGGCATCAGGGCGACGTGGCCGGCGATGATCGGCAGGCGGGCCGTCTTGCGGGCCTGCTCGAGCGTGCCCGGGTCGGCGTCGCCGGCCCAGCTCTGGAGCGTGTTGGTGATCTTGGTGGGAGGCATCGTCGCTCCCCTCCTCCGGTGGACGGGGCCGACCAGGGTGGCCTTCCCCCGGCGGGGGCTCCGAACGGATTACCAGAGGTCGAGGGCCATCGGGTGGTGGGGGATGCCGCGCTCGTTGACGAAGCCGTCGCCGGCGACGACGAAGCCGGCCCGCTCGTAGAACGACAGGGCCACGTCCCGGGCGTTGCACCACAGGAGGGTGGCGCCGGTCGCCCGGACGTGGGCGACGACGGCGTCGAGGGCGACCCGGCCGACCCCCCGACCCCGGGCCCCGTCGTCGGTGGCCATGCCCCGGAGCTGCCACGCCGGCCCGTCCCCCGGTCGCCACGGGCACGGCGCCGGGATCACCGTGACCGTCGCCAGCGGGGCCTCGTCGTCGCCCAGGACGGCGAAGGTCACCGCCGCCTCGGACTCGATGTCGGGCCAGTGGACGGCGTCGACGTCCAACCCCGGTCGCAGCACGGCGTTCCGCAACCGCCGGGTGAGGACCGGATCCACCTGCTCGGCGCGCATCCCCCGACGCTACGGCTCAGGCGGTCTCGGTGGCGGCGGCGGACTCGAGGCCGAGCATCTCGATCGACCGCTCGCGCATCAGGTACTTCTGGACCTTGCCGGTGACGGTCATCGGGAACTCGTCCACCACGTGGAGGTAGCGGGGCACCTTCTGGTGGGCGATCCGGCCGGCGCAGAACTCCCGTAGCCCGTCGAGGGTGAGCGAGGCGCCGTCGCGCAGCGTCACCCACGCCATCAGCTCCTCGCCGTAGCGCTCGTCGGGCACGCCGATCACCTGGACGTCGACCACGTCGGGGTGGGTGTAGAGGAACTCCTCGACCTCGCGCGGGTAGATGTTCTCGCCGCCCCGGATGACCATGTCCTTGCTGCGGCCGACGATGTTGACGTAGCCGGCCTCGTCCATGACGGCGAGGTCGCCGGTGTGCATCCAGCCGTCGCCGTCGATCGCCTCGGCGGTGCGCTCCTCGTCGTCCCAGTAGCCGAGCATCACCGAGTAGCCCCGGGTGCACAGCTCGCCCGTCTCGCCCCGCTCGACCACCGCCCCGCCCTCGGGGTCGACGACCTGGATCTCGACGTGGGGGTGGACCCGGCCGACCGAGCCGACCCGACGGTCGAGGTCGTCGTCGGCGGCCGTCTGGGTGCTGACCGGCGACGTCTCGGTCATGCCGTAGCAGATGGTCACCTCGTCCATGTGCATCTCGGCGATGCACCGCTTCATCACCTCGACCGGGCAGGGCGAGCCGGCCATGATCCCGGTCCGCAGCGACGACAGGTCGCGCTCGGCGAAGGTCGGGTCGCCCAGTTCGGCGATGAACATGGTGGGGACGCCGTAGAGCGACGTGCACCGCTCCTCCTCGACGGCCCGGAGGGTGGCCTCGGGCTCGAAGGCGGGGGCCGGGAACACCATGGCGCTGGCGTGGGTGACGCAGCCGAGCACGCCCATCACCATCCCGAAGCAGTGGTAGAGCGGCACCGGGATGCACACCCGGTCGACCTCGGTGTAGCGGCAGCCCTCGCCCACGAACCAGCCGTTGTTGAGGATGTTGCGGTGGCTGAGCGTGGCGCCCTTCGGGAAGCCGGTGGTGCCGCTGGTGAACTGGATGTTGATGGCGTCGTCGGCGGTCAGGCCGGCCTCGACCGCGGCCACGGTGGTGCCCGGCGAGCCGAAGCCGTCGCCGTCGGCCACCAGCGCCGCCCAGTCGTCGGTGTCGAGGAGGACGACCTGCTCCAGCGCCGGCAGCTCGGGCCGCACCTCCTCGATCATGGCCCGGTAGTCGCTGGTCTTGAAGGCGCTGGCGGCCACGAGGAAGCGGCACCCCGACCGGCGCAGGGCGTAGGCCACCTCGTGGGTGCGGTAAGCGGGGTTGAGCGTCACCAGGACGACGCCGATCCGGGCGGTGGCCAGCTGGGTCAGCACCCACTCGGCGTGGTTGGGGCTCCAGATCCCGAGCCGGTCACCGACCCGCGCCCCGCGGGCCAGCAGCCCCCGGGCCACCCGGTCGACCTCGTTGGCCAGCTCGCTCCAGCTCAACCGCACGCCCGCGCCGCCACGCCACTCGGCTGACGCCTCGCCGGCGGAGTGCCGGACGATCAGGGCGTCACGCTCGGGGTGGGCGGCCACGGCCCGGTCGAGGGCGGCCCCGATGGTCCCGTCGAGGAGCGGCAGATCGGTGCGACCGGCGTCGTGGGCGAGGGCCATGGCGTGCCTCCGGAGGATCGGACGGACCGAGGGTACGACGCCTAGGGTCGAGCCCGCAGGAGGGGTGACGGTGGCCGGTTGGGACGACAGAGCGGTGGGGCCCATGCGTCCCGGGCACCCGGGCTGGCCCGCGGCGCCGCCCCACGACTGGCCGACCGGCCCGCCACCGGGGTGGCCGATCGGACGGCCGGCGGCAGCACCGACCCCTGAGCCCCGGTCCCGCCGGGGCGTCGTCGGCGCGGTGCTGGCCCTGCTCGTCGTCGCCGCCCTGGCCGGGGCCGCCCTGGTCGTGACGACCGGCGGGGACGGCGACGACGAGGAGGATGCCGACCGTCCGCCGGCCTCGTCGTCGACCACGGCCATCGACGGGCCGCCGCCGACCGATGCGCCCGAGCCCCCGCCGGGCGACGAGCGGGCCTGGACCTCCTTCGACGGGGGCGAGGTCACCAAGCTGGTCGCCGACGCCGAGACGGTGTACGTGCTCGTCGACGAGACGATCGTCGAGGCCTACGACGCCGAGGACGGCACCTGGCTCTGGGAGCTCGAGCTGTTCGGGGCGCCCCTGGCCTTCGTGCCGCTCTCCGACCGGCAGCTGCTCGTCGCCGACGACGAGGGGGCCGAGGGCACCACGATCCTCGTCGACGGTGCCACCGGCGAGGAGCTGTGGGCGGTGCCCGGCCACCCCGTCCCCGGCTACCGATCCCTCGGCGCCGGGGTGACGTCGCCCCTCGCCACCAGCGACACCGTCCTCCTCTCCACGTCGGGCCCCGACTCCGAGGTGCTGGCCGTCGACCGGGGGACGGGCGAGACGCGCTGGCAGGTGCCGGGCGACGACGGCTCGGTCTGCGGCGAGGTGGTCGTCACCACGACGATCGACCTGGTCGACTTCGACGAGGGCACGGCCGAGACCGTCGGCCGCTCGCCCGCCGACGGGTCGGCCCGCTGGACGTCGCCCGGCCTGGCCGGGGCCTGCCGGGACGACGAGATCGGCATCCTCGGCAACGGTGTCGCCGTCGTCGTGGGCGTCGCCGACGGGGCCACCCGGGCCCTGGTCCCGGTCGACGCCGCCCTGGACCTCATCTCCTCGATGCTGTCCCTCCTGAGCAGCCCGGTGATCCCCCTCGCCGACCACGTGGTCGTGATGGGCAGCTCGGACCAGATGGAGACCTCGATCATCCCGCGGTCCGGTGGCCCGGCGACCTGGACGGGCGTTGTCTTCCCGATCCCCGTGCCCCTGACCGACGCCGTCCTCGTCGTCGGGGAGGGGCTCCTCGTCGTGCGCACCGACGGGACCACGTCCGAGCCGCTCCCGATCGACGACACCTGCGAGCCGTGGTTCACCGACGAGGTGGTGGTCGGCTGTGCCGGCACCGAGCTGATCACGGTGGCGCTCGGGACCGAGCCGGGCGAGACCGGGCGGGTCGACGCCGGCACCCGGGTCACCCACGTCGCCCGGGCCGGCGAGCGCATCGTCGCCGCCGCCGACGACGGGTCGATCCTCGCCTTCGGCTGACCCACCGGGGGCGCGCTCCCTGGCTAGGGTCCCGGGCCTTCCGGGGGACCACAGGAGGCCAGCCATGACCGACGTCCAGGGGCACTGCGACGACCGCTTCGCACCGGTGCAGGCGGCCTTCGCCGACGGCTTCGCCCGCGGTGAGGAGCGGGGCGCCTGCGTCTTCGTCACCCTCGACGGCCAGCCCGTGGTCGACATCTGGGCCGGCGTGGCCACCGACGAGGGCGCCCCGTGGGGGCGCGACACGATCGTCAACGTCTGGTCGACGACCAAGACGATGGCCGCCCTCTGCGTGCTGATGCTGGCCGACCGGGGCGAGATCGACCTCCACGCCCCGGTCGCCACCTACTGGCCCGAGTTCGCCGCCAACGGCAAGGAGGGCGTGCTCGTCTCGCACGTGATGAGCCACACCAGCGGGGTCGCCGGGTTCGACCCCGCCATCGTCCCGACCGACCTCTACGACTGGGACGCCATCTGCACCGGGCTGGCCGCCCAGGCCCCGTGGTGGGAACCGGGCACGCAGTCGGGCTACCACGCCATCACCCAGGGCTACCTCCAGGGCGAGATCGTGCGCCGGGTGACGGGCCGGACGATCGGCACGTTCTTCCGCGAGGAGGTGGCCGAGCCCCTCGGCGCCGACTTCCACATCGGGCTGCCGGCGGCGGAGGACGGGCGGGTCGCCGACCTGATCCCGCCCCCGCCGGCCGGGCTCGACGCCCTCGCCGCCGTCGCCGTCCCCGGCTCGATCGCCGTCAAGACGCTCCTCTCCTGCCCGGTCGACGCCACCGAGCCCCGCACCCGGGGCTGGCGCGGCGCCGAGATCCCCGCCGCCGGGGGCACCGGGAACGCCCGCTCGGTCGGGCGGATCCACTCGGCGCTGGCCTGCGGGGGCACCGTCGACGGGGTCACGCTGCTGTCCGAGGCCGGGGTCGAGCGCATCCTGGAGGAGCAGGTGCACACCAAGGACCTGGTGCTCGGGCTCCCGATCCGGTTCGGGATGGGCTTCGGCCTGATCAACGAGACGATCCCCCTGAGCCCCAGCCCCCGGGCGTTCTTCTGGGGCGGGTACGGCGGGTCGTTGGCCCTGGTCGACCTCGACCGGCGGATGACCGTCACCTACGTGATGAACAAGATGAGCAGCGGCATGGCCGGCGACCTCCGCGGCGCCGCCGTCGTCCTCGCCGCCTACGCCGCCCTCGCCACCTGACACCCGCAACGCGACCGCTGCCCCACAAGAACCCCTTCCTGTGGGCCCTGGGTCGCGGATCCGCGACCGTGGGGCACAGGAACCGGTTCTTGTGGGCTGGGGGTCGCGGGGTGGGGTTCTTGTGGGCTGGGGGTCGCGGAAGCGCGACGTGGGGGCACAGGAAGGCTGGGGAGACGCCGGCGACGGGCCAGCGACGGGCCGGGGCGGGGCCAAGGGTCCGGGTGTCGTAGGGGGGTCGTAGGGTCGACGGGGTGCCGTCCGCCCTGCTCGAACCCGGCGTCGAAGCCGTCTTCGTGCCCGGCCGGCCGGCGCGGGCCGGGCGGCTGGCGGTGTGGCGGCCCGACGGGCCCCGCGCCGCCGAGGCCGGCGACGACACCCTCCAGCTGGCCGTCCCGGCCGGTTCCGGGGTTCGGCGACGGACGGTGCCCGTGGCCTGGGTCCCGGTCGACGAGGCCATCGACGTCCTGGCCGACCTGCCCGCCTCGGCGCCTTGCGGCCCCTCGGTCCACGCCTGGGCCGACGCCACCCGTGACGCCCTCGGCCTGGTGGCCCGGGGCCGGGTCGTCCCCGCCGCCGACCCCGACGGCCACGACTCCTGGCGCCTCGGACCGCTCGACCCGGCCGACGCCGCCCGCCGCTTCCTCGCCGCCGCCGCCCTCCCGCCCACCGCCCACGCCCAGGCCCACGAGGGCGGCCGGCCCGTCCGGGTCTCCTCGGCCCAGTGGCTGCTCGACCGCTACGGCGACGCTGTGGCCGACGCCTACGTCCGCACCGCGGCGGCCCCCACCGCCGCCGGCCACCGGGCCTTCGCCGCCGGCGGCGCCACCGACGTGCGCACCGCCCTCGACTGGCTGCGGGGGGCGAGCCGTGGCGCCACCACCGACGTCGCCGTCTCGCTGCGGCTGGAGGAGAGCGCCACCGGCGCGGGCGACGAGCCCGGCTTCGTCGCCGTGCTCCAGGTCGCCAGCCTGGTCGACCCCAGCCTCGTCCTCGACGCCGCCGACCTGTGGGTCGCCCCCGACGCCGTCGCCCGCCGGGTCGGCGACGACGCCGAGACGACCGTGCTGCTGGCCCTGCGCCGGGGCAGCCGGTCGTGGCCGCCGCTGGCGGGCCTGCTCGACCAACCCCGGCCCGACCGCATCGCCCTCGACGGCTCCGAGGTGGCCGAGCTGCTCGGCCCGGCCGCCGACCTCCTGGCCGGGGCCGGCCTCGAGGTGCTGTGGCCCCGCGACGTGCTGGCCACCGTCGACCTCCAGCCCACGGTCAGCACCGAGACGGTCGGGGCCGACCGCGAGGGCGGGCTGACCTTCGCCTCGCTGTGCGAGCTCCGCTGGCGGGCCACGGTCGGGGGCGAGGAGCTGACCGCCGCCGAGGTCGACCAGCTGGCCACGGCCAAGGAGGGCGTCGTCCGCCTCCGGGGTCGCTGGGTGCGGGCCGACCCCGAGCGCCTGGCCCGCCTCCGCTCCCGGCCCCGGGTCCCCGCGGGCGCCGCCCTGGCCACCGCCCTCGGGGCCTCGCTGGTGGTCGACGGCGAGGTGGTGGAGGCGACGGTCGAGGGCGGGCTGGCCACCCTCGCCGAGCGGCTCCGGGGGATGGGCGACCGGGAGCCGATCGGCGCGCCCGACGGCGTCCACGCCGAGCTCCGCCCCTACCAGGCCAGCGGCGTCGCCTGGTTGGCCGAGATGGCCGACCTCGGGCTCGGCGGGGTGCTCGCCGACGACATGGGCCTGGGCAAGACGCTCCAGCTCCTCGCCCTCCACCAGCACCGCCGCACCACCGGGCCGCCCCGCCCCACCCTCGTCGTCTGCCCCGTCTCGGTGCTCGGCACGTGGGCCCGCGAGGCGGCCCGCTTCACCCCCGACGTCCCCGTCCGGCGCTACCACGGCGCCGCCCGCTCGCTCGACGACCTGCCGCCCGACGGCATCGTGCTCACCACCTACGGCGTGGTCCGGCGCGAGGCCGACGCCCTCGGCGCCGTCACCTGGGGCCTGGTGGCGGCGGACGAGGCCCAGGCGGTCAAGAACCCGCTGTCGCGCACGGCCCGGGCCCTGCGCCGCATCCCCGCCGCGGCCCGCTTCGCCCTCACCGGCACACCGGTCGAGAACCGGCTGGTCGACCTCTGGGCCCTCCTCGACTGGACCACGCCCGGGCTGCTGGGCCCGCTGGAGCGGTTCCGCACCGAGGTCGCGGCGCCGATCGAGCGCCGCCAGGACCCGGTCGCCACCGACGCCCTGGCCCGGTTGGTGCGGCCCTTCCTCCTGCGGCGCCGCAAGTCCGACCCCGACATCGCCCCCGACCTGCCCCCCAAGACCGAGACCGATCAGGTCATCGGGCTCACCGTCGAGCAGGCCACCCTCTACCGGGCCATGGTCAGCGCCACCATGGCCGAGGTCGAGGCGGCCACCGGGATGGAGCGCCGGGGCCTGGTCCTCAAGCTGCTCACCGGGCTCAAGCAGATCTGCAACCACCCGGCGCAGTACCTCGGCCAGCGGGGCCCGCTCCCGGGGCGGTCGGGCAAGCTCGACGCCGTCACCGAGATCCTCGCCACCGTGGTCGACGAGGGCGACGCCGCCCTGGTCTTCACCCAGTACGTCGCCATGGGCCGGCTGCTGGAGGAGCACCTCGCCGGCCAGGGCCACCGGGTCGCCTTCCTCCACGGCGGGGTGGCCGTCGGGCGGCGCCAGGAGATGGTCGACACCTTCCAGGCCGGCGGGTACGACGTCCTCGTCGTCTCGGTCAAGGCCGGGGGCACCGGGCTCACGCTCACCCGGGCCACCCACGTCGTGCACTACGACCGCTGGTGGAACCCGGCGGTCGAGGACCAGGCCAGCGACCGGGCCTGGCGCATCGGCCAGGACCGCGCCGTCCAGGTCCACCGGATGGTGTGCGAGGGCACCGTCGAGGACCGCATCGCCGAGATGCTGGCGGCCAAGCGGTCGCTGGCCGACGCCGTCGTCACCGCCGGCGAGGGCTGGGTGTCCGAGCTCGACGACGACGCCCTGCGGGCCCTGGTCGACCTGGCCGATCCCGAGGCCTGACCCGCCCGTGGCCCGTCGCACCTTCGGCCACACGTGGTGGGGCCAGGCCTGGGCCCGGGCGCTGGAGACGCGGGCCCGGCTCGACCCCAACCGGCTGCCCCGGGGCCGCACCTACGCCCGCCACGACCGGGTGCGGGCCCTGACCGTCCACCCCGGCGAGATCACCGCCTTCGTCCAGGGCAACCGGTTGGCGCCGTACCGGGTGGTGGTGGCCATCCGCCGGCTCACCGACGACGAGTGGGAGGCCGTCGTCGCCGCCATCGCCGGCCGGGCCGCCCACGCCGCCGCCCTCCTCGACGGCGAGATCGACCCCGAGGTGGTGGCCGACTGCGCCGCCGTCGGCGTCGAGCTCCTCCCCACCGCCGGCGAGCTCCGACCCCGCTGCTCGTGCCCCGACTGGGCCGACCCCTGCAAGCACGCCGCCGCCGTGGCCTACCTGGTGGCCGACGTCCTCGACGACGACCCGTTCGCCCTGTTCCTGCTCCGGGGCATGGCCCGCGATGACCTCCTCGCCGCCGTCCGGGCCCATCGCCGGTCGGGGGAGGCGGGCGGGGACGAGGTCGCGGACCCCGAGGTGTGGCCCGACGACCCCGGCGCCGTGGCCCGGGACGTCTGGGCTTCGCCCGCCGGGGTGCGCCCCGCCCCGCCGCCGGCATCCCCGCTGCCACCCCGACCCAGCCCGCCGGCGCCGTGGCCCACCGATCCGCCGGCCGGGGCGCCGTTCACCGCTGCCGGGCTCGACGACCTCGCCCGCGACGCCGCCCACCGGGCCTGGGCCCAGCTACGGGGCGACGGCACCAGCGGGCTCGACCTCGACGCCGAGGCCGACCTGGCCCGGCGGGCGGCCGAGCTGCGCGACGACGTCCCCCGGTTCACCGCCCTGGCCCGGGCCGCCCGGGTCCGCACCGCCGACCTCGCCCGCCGGGCCGAGGCGTGGGACCACGGCGAGGTCGCCGGGCTGGCCCTCCTCGACCAGCGGCCGTGGCGGCCCCCGGTGGCCACGATGGCGGAGGCCCGGCGGCGGGTCCTGGAGGTCCTCGGCCCCGGGGCCGCCGTCGTCGTCACCGACGACCGCATCACCGTCGGGCCCCGCCAGCTCCGCCTCGGCCACGACGGCCGCTGGTGGTTGCTGGTGAAGGACCGCGGCCGCTGGTCGATCGCCGCCGCCCCGGCCGAGTCCCCCGACGACCTCCTGGCCTGAGCGGTCGCCGACCCCGCCCGCCCTCTGTTCTGAGGCGCACCGGCCCCGTCGACGTCCCCCTCGCGCCTCAGAACGGGGTGCAGCCGTTCTGAGGCGCACCGGCCACGTCGACGTCCCCCTCGCGCCTCAGAACGGGGGACCGGTCGTCGGTCACGCAGACCTTGACCTCAAGTGAGGTTGATGTCTGATCCTGGGGATCAACCACCCGACCCCCAGGAGAGAACCATGAGCGCACGCACCGCCATCGTCACCGGCGCCTCCACCGGCCTCGGGCGGGCCGTGGCCCACCACCTGGCCGCCGCCGGCTGGGCCCTCGTCGTCGACGCCCGCACCGCCGCCGACCTCGACCGCGTCGCCACCGAGCTGCGGGCCGGCGGGGCCACGGTCACCGCCCTCGCCGGCGACGTCACCGACGCCGCCCACCGGCGTGACCTGGTCGCCGCCGCCGGCGAGCGCATCGACCTGCTGGTGGCCAGCGCCGGCACCCTCGGCCCCCATCCCCTCCCCCGCCTGGCCGACCTCGACCTCGCCGACCTGGAGCGCACGCTGCGCACCAACGTCGTCGCCCAGGTCGGGCTGGCCCAGGAGGCGCTCCCCGCCCTCCGGGCCGCCGGCGGGGTGGTCGTGGTCGTCACCTCCGACGCCGCCGTCGAGGGCTACGCGGGCTGGGGCGCCTACGGCGCCTCCAAGGCGGGCGTCGAGCAGGCCGCCCACGTCCTCGGCGTCGAGGAGCCCGGCCTCGCCGTCTACCGGTTCGACCCCGGCGACCTCCGCACCCGGATGCACGCCGCCGCCTTCCCCGGCGAGGACATCTCCGACCGCCCCGCCCCCGAGGCGGTCGCCCCCGCCATCCGCCACCTGGCCGAGCGGCGCCCGCCGTCGGGGCGCTACCGCGCCGCCGAGCTGGTCGGGGAGGTCCGGGCATGAGGCAGACCGACGTGCTCTCGCCTCCGGGTGTGCCGGCCCCGACCGGGCGCCTGGCCTTCACCCTCCCGCCCGAGCAGGAGGCCCACGAGCCGCCCGAGGCCCGGGGCCTGGCCCGCGACGGCGTCCGGCTGATGGTGGCCCGCCGGGGCGACGAGGCCGTCGCCCACACCACCTTCGACCGGCTGCCCCACCTCCTCGACCCCGGCGACCTCGTCGCCGTCAACACCTCCGGCACCCTCCCGGCCGCCCTCGACGGACGCGACGAGGCCACCGGCCGATCGGTCGTCGTCCACCTCTCGACCCGGCTCGACGACGGCCGCTGGGTGGTCGAGCCCCGCCGCCCGGCCGCCGGCTCCACCGAGCGGTGGACCGGCGCACCACCGGGCCCGGCGATCGTCCTCGCCGCCGGGGCCCGGCTGACGCTGGAGGAGCCGTACGGCGCCGCCGCCCGGCTGTGGGTCGCCCGGCTGGTCACCCCGGGCGCCGAGCGGGGTTGGATCGACGCCCACGGGCGGGCCATCCGCTACGCCTACGTCGGCCGGCCGTGGCCGATCACGGCGTACCAGACCGTCTACGCCACCGAACCCGGCTCGGCCGAGATGCCCAGCGCCGGCCGGCCGTTCAGCACCGGGGTGATCACCCGGCTGGTGGCCCGGGGCGTCGCCGTGGCGCCGATCGTCCTCCACACCGGCGTGGCCTCGCTGGAGGCCGACGAGCTGCCGTACCCCGAGCGGGTCGTCGTCTCCCCGGCGACGGCCCGCCTGGTCGCCGCCACCCGGGCCGGCGGGGGGCGGGTGATCGCCGTGGGCACCACGGTGGTGCGGGCCCTGGAGACCGCGGCGGCCGACGACGGCACCGTCCGACCCATCGACGGCTGGACCGACCTGGTGATCACGCCCGAGCGGGGCGTCGCCGTCGTCGACGGGATCGTGACCGGCTGGCACGAGCCCGAGGCGTCGCACCTGCTGATGCTGGAGGCGATCGGCGGCCGCCCGCTGCTGGAGCGGTCCTACGCCGCCGCCATCGCCGGCGGGTACCTGTGGCACGAGTTCGGCGACTCGCACCTCATCCTGCGGCGCTAGGGCGACGCCTCGACGGCGTGGGCCTTCAGGTCCTGGAGGTCGCACCACTCGAGGGTGGCGACGTGGGTGGCCTCGAGGACGACGGCGGGGGCGGCGCCCGCCTCCAGCGCCTCCTGCCAGCGGGGGGCGCAGAGGCACCACCGGTCGCCCGGCTTCAGCCCGGCGAAGCCGTACTGGGGCATCGGGGTCGAGAGGTCGTTGCCGACCGACGCCGAGAACGCCAGGAACTCCGCCGTCACCCGGGCGCAGACGGTGTGGACGCCGACGTCGTCGCCCCCCGTGTTGCAGCAGCCGTCCCGGTAGAAGCCGGTCAGCGGGTCGAGGCTGCACTCCTGGAGATCGGTGCCGAGCACGTTGCGAGCCATGCCGACACCTCACCACAGTCAGCCCCCCGGACGCACCTCGTCGCCGACGGAGATCGCCCCCGACCGCAGCACCCGGGCGTTCCACCCGCCGTGGCCCCGCAGGGCGTTGTAGCCGCCGGGGCCGAGGGCGACCTCCATCTTCGAGCACGGCGCGCACGGCCCGGTCAGCTCGAGCACGACGTCGGGGCCGACGGCGATCCGCTCGCCCTGGAGGGCGGTGAGGTTGATCCCGGCGACCACCAGGTTCCGGCGGAGCAGCGCCGGGTCGACGGCGTCGTGGCCGGCGAGGGCGGCGATCACCGGCAGGTGCTCGGCCTGGAGGAGGGTCACCTGGCGGGTGCCCTGCCCGCCCCGGCGCGGCGTCCAGCGGTCGCCCTCCAGCCCGGACCCGACCACGGCCACCGCGGCGTCGACGACCGTGACCGGCGCCCCGCGCTCCGGGCGCAGCCCGATCCACGTCACCCGGCCCGACCGGGGGAACGTCGCCCGCAGGCGCGCCACCGGCGAGGTCACGACGTGAGGACGGCGGTGACGACCTCGTCGGGGTGGGCGTCGGCGCGGGCCACGACCTCACCCCCGGGCGCCCAGATCCCCGACCCCCCGGCGGTGGCGTCGAAGCCCCCACCGGTCGGTCCGGCGAAGCTGGCCGTCGCCGCCCACACGCCCCGGTCGACGGCGACCCGGCGGGCCCGCTCCTCGGCCACGTCGGCCTCGTGGGCGTGGTGGGCGACGCCGGCGAGGTAGACGTCGATCCCGAGGGCGGCGGTGGCGGCGTCGTGCTCGGCGAAGCGGGTGTCGCGGCACACGGCCAGGCCCAGGCGCCAGCCGTCGACGTCGAGGGCGACGGGCCCGGCGCCGGGGGCGAAGCGCACCGCCTCGGTGTCGTCGAGCCAGACCTTGCGGTAGGCCACCGTCACCCCGGCACCGTCGACGGCCAGCACGGCGATCCGGTCGCGCCCGTCGTCGTCGGTGACCGGGGCGCCGACCAGGGCGAGGGTGCCGGCCTCGCCGCAGGCGCCGACCAACGGGGCGAGCCGGGGGTCGTCGACGGCGACCGCCGGGGCGTCGAGGGCGTAGCCCGTCAGCGACATCTCGGGGAAGGCGACGACCCGGGCGGCGGCGGCCCGCACGGCGGCCACGTGGGCGGTGACGGTGGCCTCCAGGTCGCCGGTCGTGACCGCCGGTTGGGCCACGGCCAGGGCGAGCGGGGGGCGGATCACGGGATGGCGATCGTGCGGCCGAGGCCGTGGTCGCCGCGGTCGAGGGCGGCGATCGCCGCCGGCGCGTCCTCCAACGGGATGTGGGTGGTGTGGACGGTGATCCGACCGGCCTCGGCCAGGGCGACGACCTCCTCCAGCTCGCGGGGCTCGCCGGCGTAGGTGGTGTGGAGCCGGCACTCCCACGGCAGCGACAGCAGGTTGAAGGCGAAGGAGCCGAGCGCCGTCCCCACCAGCACCACCCGACCCCGGCGCGATGCCAGCGACCCGGCCAGGGCGAGGGTGGCGTCGTTGCCCACCAGGTCGAAGACGGCCGAGGCGCCCTCCCGGCGCAGGCCCCGCACCTGGCCGGCGACGTCGTCGTCGGGGTGGAGGGCGAGGTCGGCGCCGATGTCGAGGGCGAAGCGCCGGCGGGCCTCGTCGAGCTCGACCACCACCACCGTCGCCGGGGTGATCGCCTTGAGGATCTGGACCGCCATGTGGCCGACGCCCCCGGCGCCGATCACCACCGCCACCGCACCGCCGACGCCGAGCTCGCCGGCCGCGCTGCGGACTGCGTGGTACGGGGTGAGGGCGGCGTCGTCGAGCGGTCCGGCGTCGACCGGGTCGAGGTCGACCAGCGGGACGACGTAGCGGGCGGCGGGCACGACCACGAGGCGCGCCATCCCCCCGTCGGCACCGAGCCCGGCCCCGCCGACGGGGGCGACCTCGGGGCAGAGCCGTTCGTCGCCGTGCCGGCACGTCGAGCACCGGCCGCACCCCCACTCGGCGTGGGCCACCACCGGCTGGCCGACCTCCAGCCCGGTGACGCCGGGACCCCAGCCGGCGATGCGGCCCCCGATCTCGTGCCCCAGGGTGAAGCCCCCACCGCCGTAGAAGTCGGGCGCCTGGGCGATCACCACGTCCGAGTGGCACAGCCCCGCCCCGGCCACCTCGATCAGCACCTGGCCCGGGCCCGGGTCGGGCTCGGCCACGTCGGCCATCACCACGCCGCCGGTCGGGGCGACCTGCACCGCCCTCACAGCGCCGGGTGTCCCGTCACGTCGGTGAGCCACCAGAGGTCGGCGGCGAAGAGACGTTCCTTCCACCACTCGGGGGCGTGGTCGAGGAGGTGGTCGTAGCTCCAGTAGTCCTTCCAGAGGACGACCTCGTCGCCCTCGACCCGGTGGACGGTGACGAACGGCAGCGTGCACTCCTCGCCCGTCTCCCACCCCCAGGTCTCGGCGTGCTCGACCATCACGACGTCGCCGGTGCTCGCCACCCGGCCGCCGATGTGCTCGTAGCGCGTCAGCGGCTCCAACCCGAGCCGGAGGCGGCCGACGATGGCCTCGGGCCCGACCGCCGCCGTGCTCGGGCCGGTGGGCACGTCGTAGTAGATCGCCTCGGGGCCCACGCGGGAGGCGATGCGCTCCCAGTCGCGGGCGTAGACGGCGTCCCACAGCGCGGCCACCACGGCGGTCGGATCGGTCTCGGACATGCCCCGCATCGTGCCATCCTGGACACCTGTCCGCTGGCGGTACCGGAACATCGCCGCAGGTGGGAGCGTTGGACGCGGTCAGGACGACAGGAACACCAGACCCCTGCCAAGGAGGACCCATGCAGATCGACATCGGCATCGACGAGGCCCAGCGCGAGGAGATCGCCGAGGGCCTGAGCAAGGTGATGGCCGACACCTACTCGCTCTACCTGAAGACCCACGGCTTCCACTGGAACGTCACCGGCCCGATGTTCAACACCCTCCACCTCATGTTCGAGGAGGAGTACAACGAGCTGTGGACCGCGGTCGACCTGATCGCCGAGCGCATCCGGGCCCTCGGCGTCTACGCCCCCGGCAGCTACGCCCAGCTCACCGCCCTCAGCTCGATCCCCGAGGCCGAGGGCGTGCCCTCGGCGCCCGACATGCTGAAGGAGCTCGTCGCCGGGCACGAGCAGGTCGCCCGCACCGCCCGGGCCGCCTTCGGCCCGGCCGAGGCGGCCAACGACCAGGTCACCGCCGACCTGCTGACCCAGCGCCTCGAGGTCCACGAGAAGACGGCGTGGATGCTCCGCTCGATGACGCAGGACCAGGGCGCCTGACGCCCTCCTCGGGTGACCTGCTGCGGGTCGAGGTCTCGGTGCCGCTCGGCATCGAGACCTCGTTCGCGCTGTTCGCCGACGGCCTCGACCGCTGGTGGCCCGAGGGCTCGCCCCTGCGCGACCTCGACGCCACCGTCACCCTCTGGGAGCCCCCCGGGCGGATCGGCGTGACCTGGGCGCCCGGCTCCACCATCGACATCCGCTTCGCCGAGGTCGACGACGCCCTCACCACCGTGATCGTCGAGCACCGCCACCTCGACCGCCACGACCGCGCCACCCGCACCCTCATCACCGGCGACGACGGCTGGTGGTCCGCCCTCCGCACCTACGCCACCACCGCCCGCCAGCACGACGCCTAGCCTCCGGGCGATGGAGTCGGTCGAGCTGCGGGTGCACAACGGGGACCGGGTGGTCACCGACCTGACGGTCGAGGTGGGGCGGTTCTGCGCCGGGCGGGGCGACGGGCTGGTCAACGTCTTCGCCCCCCACGCCACCGCCGGGCTGGCCCTGATCGAGACCGGCGCCGGCAGCGACGCCGACCTGGCCACCACGCTGGCCGACCTCCTCCCCCGCGACGACCGCTACCGGCACCGCCACGGCGCCCACGGCCACGGTGCCGACCACGTCCTGCCCGCCCTCGTCAGCCCGTCGCTGACCGTCCCCGTCCTGGCCGGCGCCCCCGCCCTCGGCACCTGGCAGAGCATCGTCCTCGTCGACACGAACGGCGACAACCCCGACCGCGTCGTCCGCCTCAGCTTCCTCCCCGGCTGACGGGTCGCCGCCCGTGCCGATCTCCTCGGCTTCGCCTTCGGAGACACCGACGCCGTCCTTCCCGCTCTCGGCGCCTCCTCCGTCGGCGCCGGGCCGCTCGGGCCCAGCCGGCGACAACCCCGACCGCGTCGTCCGCCTCAGCTTCCTCCCCGGCTGACGGGTCGCCGCCCGTGCCGATCTCCTCGGCTGACACCGAGCTGGCGATCAGATC
>DASTYI010000163.1:0-15789 GCA_035765045.1 Iamia sp.
AGCGCCCGGGCACCAGGGCGAGCAGCAGGTCGGTGCGGGGGTCGACGTCCTCGTAGACGGCGTGGCCGACCCCGGGCACCCAGCCGGCGGCGACGGCGGCGTCGACGGCGGCCGGGGCGCCCCGCCGGCGGGCGTCGGCGAGGAGGGCCCGAACCGGCTCGGCCGCGGCCCCGTGGAGCGGCCCCGAGAGGGTGGCCAGCCCGGCCAGGACGGCGGCCTCCAGGTCGGCGCCGGTCGAGGTGGCCACCCGCACGCCGAGGGTCGAGGTGGCCAGCTCGTGGTCGGCCAGGGCGACGAGGGTGGCGTCGAGCAGGGCGATCGCCGCCGGGTCGGCGGGCCGGGTCCCGACCCGGGCCCACAGCTGGGCGGCGATCGAGCCCCGGCGGGGCCCTGTGGGCGCCGGCCCGAGCCGGGGCAGGGCAGCCACCAGCGTGGCGATCAACCCCCGCGCCGCCTCCGGCCCCCGCGGATCATCGAGCTGGCGATCAGATCCGACGGGAACCCGTCGGATCTGATCGCCAGTTCGGGGGGTGGGAGTGAGGGTGGGGGTGGGTGAGCCGGGGGTGGCGCCGAGGGCGGCGAGGGCGACCCGGAGGCGGGCCCCGGGGGTGGCGTCGGCGGGCAGCGAGGCCTGGGCGGCGGAGGCCACCCGGACCCGGTCGGCGTCGGCGGCCCACGGGCGCTCGGGCTCGCCCCGGTCGACGCCGGTCCACAGCCAGGCCGCCGTCCGCTCGTAGCTCCACCGACCGACCAGGTCCTCGATGGCGACGCCCCGGTACGACAGTCGGCCCTGGCGCTCGATCCGCGTGATCTCCGTGTCGACGGTGACCTCGAAGCGGCCCGGCCGGCGGCCCCGGGCGGTGCGGGAGGCGAGGGCGGCGACCTCCTCGGGGTCGTAGCGGCTGCGGCCGTCGTGACGGACCGAGGTGAGGAGCCCCCGGCTGACGTAGGCGTAGAGGGTCTGGGGCCGGACCCCGAGCCGCTCGCACGCCTGCCGGCTGGTCAGCCACCCGTCCCGCTCCACGCGCTCCACGTCATGAGCCTATTGATCTGGTCAACGTTGACCATCGGGCCCGGCGGGCGGAGGGTGGGCCCATGTCCTTCGCCGACCTCGATGCGCTCTCCGACCTCTGGCGCTGGTGCGCCACCGAGAACTACCTCGACTCGCCGCTCTACACGGCGATCGCCGCCGGGGTGGCCGACGACCCCGAGCTGATCGCCCTCACCGTCGAGGCCGGCACGCCCCACGCCCAGTTCCCCAACGTGCTGATGGCCGCCGTCCACGAGCTGGTCCTGCTCGGGGCGGCGCCGGCGTTGGCCGAGGTCTACGGCGGGCGCTCCGCCGCCGACCCCTTCGCCACCTTCCGGGCCACCGCCCTCGAGCACCGCGAGGCGCTGCTCGACCGCCTGGCCGTCCAGTTCACCAACACCAACGAGGTGGGCCGGAGCGCCCTGATCGCCCCCGCCCTGGCCCACGTCACCGCCGGCTGGGACGACTGGGCCCTCGTGGAGGCGGGGGCGAGCGCCGGGCTCAACCTCCGCTACGACCGCTACCTGCTCGACTACGGGGAGAGCGGGACGGTGGGCGACCCCGACTCGCCGGTGCGCATCGCCTGCACCGACCGGACCGGCGCCCTGGCCGTGCCGGCGACGATGCCGGTGCCGGTCGAGCGGGTCGGCCTCGACCGCAACCCGATCGACCTCACCGACGACGCCGAGCGCCGCTGGCTCCTCGCCTGCACGTGGCCCGACACCGGCCGGCTGGAGCGGACGGCGGCGGCACACGAGCTGGTCGCCACCGACCCGCCCCGGCTGGTGGCCGGGGACATGGTCGACGACCTCCCCGCCCTGCTCGACGCCACCGCCCCCGGCCTCCCCCTCGTCGTGCTGACCACCTGGGCGGCCGGCTACCTGCCGCCCGACCGGCGGGCCGAGCTGGCCGACCGGCTGGCGGCGGCGTCGGCGACCCGACCGGTGGCGTGGGTGAGCGGTGAGGGCCCGGGCGAGCTCCCGCTGCCCGCGGTCGACCTGGGCCCGCCCACCGACGGCTCGGCCCCGAGCGTGCTCGGCGTGATCACCCACGAGGGCGGGCGTCGGACCGGGGCCACGGTGCTCGCCGTCTGCCACCCCCACGGCCGCTGGATCGACTGGCGCGGTTGAGGCCGCGTCCTGGGGTAGGGATGGGCCGCACACACACGTCGCGCAGGAGGCACACCGCATGGCCATCGTCGGGTTCATCGTGTTCGGTCTGGTGGTCGGCTACCTCGCCCGGCTGGTCGTCCCCGGCCGTCAGCGCATCGGGCTGTGGATGACCCTCGCCCTCGGCTGCGTCGGCTCGATCATCGGCGGCGTCGTCGCCAACGCCCTGGGCACCGGCGACGTGTGGGAGCTCAACGTCCTCGGCTCGATCGTCGCCATCGCCTCCGCCGCCGTCCTGGTGGCCGTCGTGGCCTCCGTCTCGGGTGCGGACTCCCGCCGGCCCGTCCGGCGCTGATCAACCGAACCGGCCCTACCACCCCTTCGGGTGAAGCGGTTGTACCGGGACGCGTGGACGTGCCCACGGTGAGCGGGGCCGGATAGGTTCTGCCCGTCCCCCGCCTCCCCCGGAAGACCGCCATGACCTTGAAGATCACCGTCGACGACCTCCGGCCCGACCTGGTCCTCATCGGCCTGGACGGCGCCGTCGACGCGGCGTCGGCCGGCGAGGTGAAGGCCGCCATCGAGCCGTTCACGACCCGCTCGGGTGTGATCGTGGTGATCGACATGGGCTCGTTGAGCTTCATCGACTCCGCCGGCCTGGGCACCCTGATCGGCGCCCAGCGCCGCCTGCGCGAGCTCGACAGCGAGCTGCGCCTGACCCGGGTGCCGGCCCACGTCGAGAAGATCCTCCACATCACCGCCCTCGACCAGGCCCTGCCGATCCACTCGGTCGAGGCCGACGAGGACGCCCCCGACCTGTAGGCGGCCCGCCGGCTGTCTCGACAAGCGAGATGCCGTATCGACATGTAAGGTGAGCGGACCCGAGTACCAAGGAGTCCGCCCATGCCCGGCAGCGCCAGCGTCCGCCCCCTCTCCCCGGTCACCGGCCCTTCGGCCTGGCGCGGGGACGAGCTGTCGAAGACCACCGAGTGGATCTACGAGCTGAGCGACGCCGAGCGGTCGGACCTCGAGGTCCTCGGCCAGCGCTTCGTCGCCGATGACCCCGACCTGCGCGAGGTCGAGGCCGGCGCCTACCCGCTCGGCGCCTCGGCGGCGATGCTCGAGGAGTGCGCCCGCCAGATGGACGAGGGCCGGGGCTTCATCCTGGTCCGGGGGCTGCGCACCGAGGAGTACGGCGACACCCTGTCCGCCGCCATCTTCTTCGTGATGGGCCTCCACCTCGGCGTGCCCATGGAGCAGAACCAGCTCGGCAACCTGCTCGACCACGTGATCGCCACGTCGAACAAGTCGCTCGACGACCCCGGCGCCCTCCCCTCGCGGGTGCGGGACCGGCTGCCGTTCCACTCCGACAGCTCCGACGTGGTGGCCCTGATGTGCCTGCGGGGGGCCAAGGAGGGCGGGGCCAGCAGCCTGGTCAGCGGGACCACCATCTTCAACGAGGTGCTCGCGCGGCGCCCCGACCTGGCCCCGCTGCTGTTCGACGACTGGTACTTCGACTGGCGGGGCCAGGACCCCGACGCCAAGAGCGACACCTACGTCTCGCCCATCTGCTCGCTGGTCGACGGGGTGTTCAGCACCTACGCCGGCAGCTCGATGATCTTCTCGGCCCAGGCCCACCCGGGCGTGCCCCAGCTGACCGACGAGCAGGTCGAGCTGCTCCACCTCTACGACGAGATCACCCAGGAGCCGGGGCTCCCGATCGACATGGACTTCCAGCCCGGCGACGTCCAGTGGCTGCTGAACTACGCCGCCCTCCACTCGCGCACGTCCTACGAGGACTGGCCCGAGCCCGAGCGCCGACGCCACCTCCTCCGCCTCTGGCTCCGCCGCGACGTCGGTCGCCCGCTCGTGCCCGGCTTCGGCAAGGACGTCATCTCGGCCCGGGGCGAGGACCACGCCGTCCCCCGCGTCCCCGGTGGCGCCTTCCGCATCGCCGAGGCCGCCCAGGTCAACGCCGACTGGGGCAACTGACGTCGGAGCATGCGGGACGGGCGGTACTCACTCTGCGGGACGAGGTCCCTCAGAGTGAGATCTTGCGATGACCTGACGTCGTCGTGAAACACCGGGGAAACGTCGGCGCGGTCCTCTGGGGCCATGCCCGACACCGTCCCCGCCACCGCCCTCTCGGCCGCCGCCCACGCCGCCCTGGGCGCCCCGACCGCCCACGTCGCCCTCCCGGCCACGCCGGCCACCTGCACGTGGGGCGCCATCGACCCGGCCACGCCCACCGTCCTCACCGTCGCCTCGGGCACCGAGATCGCCGTCGAGGCCGTCACCCACCACGCCGGCGACGCCCCCGACCTCCTCTTCGACGACGGCATCGCCGCCATCTGGGACGCCATCGACCCCGCCGACCGGGGCCCCGGCGTCCACCTCCTCACCGGCCCGATCGAGGTCGAGGGGGCGAAGGTGGGCGACACCCTGGCCGTCCGGATCGTCAGCATGCGCCCCCGCCTGCCCTACGGCTCGAACGTCGCCGCCCACTGGGGCCTCCTCCACGACGAGACCCAGAAGGAGCGGGTGACCATCTACGGCCTCGACGACGCCCCCGAGGGGGCCTTCGGCGCCACCGCCTCCCCCGTCTTCGCCTACGACTTCAAGGGCCGCGAGCTCTACGACGCCCCCGGCTTCGTCACGACCGCCGAGGACCGGGTCGAGGAGGCCTTCAGCCGGTCCGTCGCCGTCCCCGTCCGCCCCCACTTCGGTGTGCTCGGCGTCGCCCCCGGCGAGCCCGGCCGGCGGTCGAGCATCCCGCCCGGGGTCTTCGGCGGCAACGTCGACGACTGGCGCTTCGGCCCCGGCGCCACCATCTACCTGCCGGTGCTCCAGGACGGCGCCGGGCTCTACGTCGGCGACCCCCACTTCGCCCAGGGCGACGGCGAGGTCTGCGGCACCGCCATCGAGGCCTCGGCCGACGCCGTGATCCGGGTCGCCGTGGTCGACGACGTCGAGGTCCGCAGCCCCACCCTCGAGTGGGACGGGCTGTGGGCCACCCACGGGTTCGGCGACACGCTCGACGAGGCCATGCGGATGGCCACCACCCTGATGATCGAGCTGCTCGGGCGGCGGGCCGGGCTGGCCTACGACGACGCCTACTCGCTCTGCTCGGTGGCGATGGACCTCGGCGTCACCCAGGTCGTCGACGGCACCGTCGGCTGCCACGCCGCCCTCCGCACCGACGTCCTCCGCTAGCGGCGGTCGTACGAACGGTGCCTGGCACCGTTCGTACGTCAGGCCTCGGCGGGCTGCTTGGCCTCGCTGCGCTTGGGGACGCGGGTGAAGACCTCGCGGACGAGGGGCTCGAAGTGCTCGAGGGGGAGGGTGTCGTAGTCCGGGTCGAACGCCGTCTGGTCCCACTCGTCGGCGAAGGCCTCGGCCAGGGCGTAGGCCGGGTGGCCGAGGTGACGGCGGCGCAGCTCGGGGTCGAGGCCGATGCGGCCGTAGTAGTGCCGGCCCTGGAAGTCCTGGTGGTACTTGACGACCCAGTAGGCGTCGGCGTGGACCCACGGGCGCAGCATCTCGGCGGCGATGGCCGGGTGGTTGGCGTTGCTGAACGTCTTGCCCACGTCGTGGCACAGCGAGGCGACGATCATGTCGACGTCGGCCCCGGCCCGCTCGGCCCGGGTGGCGGTCTGGAGGGCGTGGTCGAGCTGGCTCACCTGGAAGCCCTGCGTGAGGGTCGCCATCGAGCGGAGGAGGGCCAGCATCCGGTCGGGGACCTGGTCGAGGTCCTCCTGGAGGTGGCCCTCGATGTGGGTCATGTACTCGGCGCTGAACTCGGCCATCGAGGTGCCGATCGGTCCGTCGAAGCTCACGTGCTCTCTCCTGGGTTGGATCCTCGTCGGACGGTACGGACGGGGGTGGCCGCTGTCATCGTGCCGCTGGGTGGACGTCCCCGACGCCGCGCTGTGCTGCGAGCACAGGGTCAGGCCTCGGAGCGGCGGATGGCGTCGAGGGCCCGGCGGGCGGCGATGGCGGCGGCCAGGTCGCGGGCGACGAGGGGGTCGCCGGGGTCGACGGCGAGCTGGGCCCGGATGCGCTCCATGCGGTGGCCGACCGAGTTGCGGTGGATGGCGACCATCCGGGCCACCCCGGCCCGGCTCCCCCCGCTCACCAGCCACGCCTCCAGCGTCTCCAGGAGGGTCGGCTGGTCGAGGATGGGACCGAGGTGGTGGACGACGAAGGCCTCCAGCCGCTCCTCGGGCACCGACACCAGCAGGCCCTCCAGGTCCATCCCCTCGTAGACGCCGGGGGCGGGGCCCCGGGCCCCCGTCACCAGGGCGAGGGCGTGGGCGGCCACGGCGAAGGACTCGCGGGTGGCGCTGGCGCCCCGGACGACGTGGCCCAGCGCCGCCGTCACCTCGCCGTCGCGCAGGAAGCCGGCCAGCCGGTCGCGGTGGCGGGCCGCCTCGGCGGCGACGTCGCCGGTCACGACCGTCCAGGCCAGCGGGCCCTCGACCAGCACCGGGCCACCCAGCCAGGAGAGGCTCGTCGCCCACATGGCCTGGTCGGAGCCGTCGTAGGAGAGGGCGAGGGCGGCGTGGTCGCCGTCGAGGTCGAGGCCGACCCGGCGGGCCAGCCCGGCGAGGTCCTGGGGCGTGCGGCGCGACCCGTAGCGCAGCTCGCCGACCAGCCAGGCGCCCGACTCGGCGGCGGCCGCCTGGCGGAGGTCGCGGCGGCCGGCCTCGATGGCCAGAGGGGTGGCCGCGGCGGCGACGGCCCGCCCGTCGGGCGCGGGGCGGTCGTCGTCGAGCGCGACCAGCAGCAGCCCGACCCGGCGCCGGCCCGAGACGACGGGGAGGGCCCGGGCCAAGAAGCCGTCGGTGGCGCGCACCACCACGTCGGGGCCGGCGAAGGCGGCGACCGCCTCGGCGGGGGTCAGCCCGCCCTCGACGGCGGCGACGAAGTCGAGGGTCGGCTCGACGCCGGGCACGGCCGAGTCGACCACCAGCCGCCCGTCGGCCCCCAGCCAGCGCACCCGCCGGTCGAGGGCGGCGGCCAGGTGCTCGACCAGCGCCCGGAACCCCCCGCCCCCCAGGGCGATGGCGTCGAGCTCCCCCCGCAGCCGCTCGACGTCCACCATCAGCGGACGAGGAGGGTGATGCCGACGGCGAGGCTGAGGACGACGACCAGCTTGCGGAGGAGGGGGCCGGGGAGGCGGGCGGCCGAGCGGCCCCCGGCGGCACCGCCGAGGAGGGCAGCGGGGGCGCCGACGGCGACGACCCGCCAGTCGACGGGGGCGAAGCCGATGAAGGCCACCAGCGCCACCGTGTTGACCGCCAGCGAGAGGACGGCCTTGGTGACGTTGAGGTCGCGCAGGTCGCCGCCGACGGTCAGGCTCAGGACGCCGAGCAGGATCACGCCCAGCCCGCCGCCGAAGTAGGCGCCGTAGGCGCCGGCCAGGGCGATGCCGATCAGGGCGCCGGGGCCCGGGCCGGTGCGCTCCCGCCCCTTGCGCAGCCTCTCGACCCAGGCGGTGGGGATGGCCAGCAGGACAGCGCTGAGGAGGACGAGGAAGGGGACGATGGCGTCGAACAGGTCAGGGTCGGCCAGCAGCAGCAGGGCCGAGCCGCCGACGGCGCCGACGCCCGAGGCGGCGACGTAGCGCCGCAGGTCCCGGTCGCGCCCGTCGACCTCCGAGCGCAGGGCCACCGCCCCGCCGATGTAGCCGGGCCAGATGGAGAGGGTGTTGGAGACGTTGGCCCGCAGCGGGTCGATGCCCAGGGCGAGCAGGGCCGGGTACGACACCAGCGAGCCCCCTCCGGCCACGGCGTTGACGAACGCGGCGGCGAAGGTGGCGACGGGCACGACGACCCAGAGGGGATCCACCGGAAGGGTCTAGGCGATGGCGCCACGCCGGGGCCCCGGCGTGAAGGTGGCGGGAGCCGTGTCCCAGCCGGTCTGCGAGCCCTTCGACGGGTACGGCGCCAGTCCGTCGGGGTCGACCCGGTAGTCGGGCATCCGGTCGAGGACCTGGACGAGCATCTCGCCGAACATGGCCCGGGCCAGCGGGGCCCCGACGCAGCGGTGGACGCCGAGGCCGAAGGAGGCGTGGCGGTTGGGCGTGCGGTCGAGGACGACCTCAGTGGCGTTCGGGAAGACGTCGTCGTCGACGTTGGCGGCGATCCACGGGATGAGCACCCGGTCGCCGGCCTTCATCGGGCACCCGCCCACCTCGGTGTCGGTGGTGACCGTGCGGGCCATCGACTGCGAGGGGGCGAAGACCCGCAGGAACTCCTCGGTGGCGGTGGGGATGAGCGAGCGGTCGGCGGCCAGCCGGGCCCGCTGCTCGGGGTTCTGCGCCAGCCACACCAGCGACTGGCCGGTGAGCGAGGTGGTGGTGTCGACGCCGCCGACGATCAGCAGGAAGATCACCGACATCAGGCGGTCGTCGTCCAGCAGCTCGCCGGCGACGGGGGTGTTGACCAGGACGCTGGTGGCGTCGTCGGCCGGCTCGGCCCGCCGCTGGGCGATCAGCTCGAGGCAGCGGGCGTAGAGGTAGCCCAGGCCCTCGGCGCCCCGCTCGGCCCGCTCGCTGTCGGGGACGGAGGCGAAGAGGTCGTGGAGCGGCTCGGAGAAGCGGTACCAGTCCTCGGGCGGGAAGCCGAGCCAGTCGAGGGTGACGGCGGCGGGGACCGGGCCGGTGAGGTCGTGGATCAGGTCGCACTCGCCCCGCTCGATGAAGGCGTCGATCACCCGGGTGACGTGGCCCTCGATCATCGGCGCCATGGCGGCCACGGCGTGGCGCGACAGCATCGGGTTGAGGACCCGGCGGTACTCGAGCGACTCGGGCGGGTCGAGCTCGATCGGGTACTGCGGCTCGCCCGGGTGCTTGGGGATGATGAACGGCGTGCCCTCGCCGCCGTGGGGCGTGCGGGTCGAGGTGAAGGTGGCGTCGTCCTTGGCCACCTGGGCGACGTCGGCGTACTTGCTGGTGACCCAGAAGCCGCCGTAGGCGTCGGACCAGGCGACCGGGCACTCCCGCTGGAGCTTCCGGTACGTGCCGATCGGGTCCTCGCCGAACTCGGCGCTGTGGTGGTCGAAGTCGATGACGGGCTTGCCGTCGGCCATGGGGGTCTCCGGGGAGGGCTCGATCAGCGGTCGAGGAGGCGGATGCTGACCGCCTTCTCCTGGGTGTACTCCAGCAGCGCGTCGTAGCCACCACCGTGGCTGAAGCCGCTGTCCTTGGTCATGTTGAACGGGAAGCCGATGACGGCGGAGTTGGCGAACTCGTTCACGCTCACCTGGCCCGAGCGGACCCGGCCGACCGCGGCCAGCGCCCGCGACACGTCGTCGGTCCAGATGGCGGTCATCAGGCCGAAGGGGGTGCCGTTGACCTTGGCGACGGCGTCGTCGAGGCCCGTGAAGGTCTGCATGACGGCGACGGGCCCGAAGACCTCCTCGCGCACGATGGCCATGTCGTCGTCGACCCGGTCGAAGAGGGCGGGGGTGACGTACCAGCCGTCGTCGTCGCCGGCCGGGGTGAGGCGGCGGGCACCGGCGGCGACGGCGCCCTCGACGTAGCCCCGCACCCGGGCGGCCTGGCCGGCGGTGACCAGCGGGCCCATGTCGGGATCCGCGTCCCAGGGCCCGATCCGCACGCTCGCCAGCTCCGCGACCAGCCGCTCGCGGACCTCGTCGGCGATGGCCTCCTCGACCAGCAGGCGGGAGCCGGCGTAGCAGTTCTGCCCGGCGTTGTCGGTGAAGGAGCGGGCGATCACCGGGATGGCGGCGTCGAGGTCGGCGTCGGCGAAGACGACGTTGGGCGACTTGCCGCCCAGCTCGACCTTGGCCGGCACCAGGTTCCGGGCCGCGGCGGCGAGGATGGCCCGGCCGGTGGCGGTGGAGCCGACGAAGCTGATGTGGTCGATGTCGGGGCTGCCGCTGAGGGCGGCGCCGGCCTCGGGGCCGAGGCCGACGACGGCGTTGAGGACACCGGCGGGGAGGCCGGCCTCCTGCGCCAGGGCGGCCAGGCCGAGGACGACGAGCGGGGCGTGCTCGGAGGGCTTGAGGACGACGGCGTTGCCGGCGGCGAGGGCGGGGGCGACGTTGGCCGCGGCCAGCACGGCGGGGACGTTCCACGGGATGACGACGGCGCACACGCCGCGGGGCTCGCGGAGGGTGAGGCCCATGTGGTCGGTCTGGCGGACCGGGAGGGTCACGCCGGTGACGCGGTCGGCGGCGCCGGCCGAGTACTCGATGATCGAGTGGGCGATGAAGATGTTGGTGCGCCCGTCGCTGAGCGGCTTGCCCACGTCGCGGGCCTCGAGGGCGGCGAGCTCCTCCAGGTGGGCCATGACCAGGTCGGCCCAGCGGCGCAGGATCGCCCCCCGCTCGGAGGGCGAGGTGGCGGCCCAGCCGGGGGCGGCGGCACGGGCCGCGGCCACGGCGGCGGCCACGTCGTCGGGACCGGCGGCGCCGACGGTGCGGATGACCTCGTGGGTCGCCGGGTCGACCACGTCGAGGGTGGCGCCGGTGCGGGGATCGGGCCACTCACCCCCGACCAGCAGACCGGACGGCGGGATGCTGAGGGTGCTCACCGGAGCACATTGACCCTCGTCCGTACCGGATGTCAAGATGCGATCCTACATTGTGAGTTTCCAACCAGCCCGGGAGGGCGCATGAGGATCTCGGCCACCGTCCTGCGCGACGTCGATGCTAGGCCCGCCGCGGAGGAGATCGACCTGGAGGACCCCCGTCCCCACGAGGTGCGGGTGCGCCTCGCCAGCTCGGGGATCTGCGCCACCGACGTCCACGCCGCCGGGCTGGTCTACGCCGGGATGCTCGACCTGCCCGTCGTGCTCGGCCACGAGGGCGCCGGCGTCGTCGAGGCCGTCGGCGACCGGGTCGACCGGGTGGCGGTGGGCGACCACGTGGCCATGGTCTTCGACTCCTGCGGCACCTGCCACCACTGCGTCCGCAACGCGCCCTCCTACTGCGCCACCTTCGACGACCGGAACTTCGGCGGTGGCCGGCTCGACGGCAGCACGTCGCTCTCCGCCCCCGACGGCGGGGCGATCGGCAGCCACTTCCTCGGCCAGTCCGCCTTCGCCACCCACTCCGTCGTGTCGCAGCGCAGCGTGGTGAAGATCGACCCCGACATCCCCCTCGACGTGGTCGGCCCGTTCGGCTGCGGGATCATGACCGGTGCCGGCGCCGTGCTCAACGAGCTGGCCCCGCCGGTCGGCTCGACCATCGCCGTCTTCGGCGCCGGCACCGTCGGCCTGGCCGGCGTGATGGCCGCCCGGCTGGCCGGCTGCGCCGAGATCGTCGCCGTCGACCTCTCGCCCGAGCGGCTCGAGGTGGCCCGCCGGGTCGGCGCCACCCAGGTGGTCGACGCCGGCGCCGACGACGTGGCCGGCGCCGTGCGCGACCTCGTCCCCGGCGGCGTCGGGTTCAGCCTCGACACCACCGGGCTGGCCCGGGTCGTCGCCTCCGCCGTCGCCGCCCTCGCCCCCCGGGGCCGCTGCGGCGTGGTCGGCGTCGGGGCCGACCAGACGATGGAGCTCGACTGGCGGACGATGCTCGCCGGACGCTCGGTCATGGGCATCACCTCGGGCAGCGCCGCCCCCGACGTCTTCCTCCCCGAGCTGCTGACCCTCCACCGGGCCGGCCGCTTCCCGGTCGACGAGCTGGTGACGTACTACCCCTTCGCCCAGTTCGACCAGGCGCTGGCCGACAGCCGCTCGGGGACGGTCGTCAAGGCCGTCCTCACCTACTGACGTGGACGCCCACGCCCTCCGCCGCCGCCTCCGCGACGGCCTCGCCCGTACGGACGGTGCCAGGCACCGATCGTACGGACCGCTCCTGGGGACGTTCGTCAAGCTGCCGGGGCCGACGCCGATCGACCTGGCCGTGCTGGCCGGGCTCGACCTCGTCGTGGTCGACCTGGAGCACTCGCTGCTCTCCGAAGCCGACGCCCTGGCCCAGGTCCACCACGCCACGGCCCGCGACCTCCCCGCCGTCGTGCGGGTGGCCGCCGTCGACGCCGGCCAGGTGAACCGGCTGCTCGAGGCGGGCGCCGCCGGCATCCAGCTCTCCACCGTCCGCACCGCGGCCGCCGCCGAGGCCCTCCGCGCCGCCACCCGCCACGCCCCCGAGGGCCGGCGCAGCGTCAGCCTGGCCCACCCCACCGCCGCCTACGGCCGGCGCCCGCTGGCCGACCACATCGCCGCCGAGGCCGCCGCCCCGCCGCTGTGCATCGGCCAGATCGAGACGGCCACCACCGACGACCCGCTGGCCGAGGTGGTCGCCCCGCTCGACGTCGCCTTCCTCGGCACCACCGACCTGACCGTCGACCTCGGCGTCCCCGGCCAGCTCGCCGCCGACGTGGTGCGGGCCCGCGTGGCCGAGGTCGCCGCGGCCGCCGCCACCGCCGGGATCGCCCTGGGCGCCTTCGCCGGCACGGCCGAGGAGGTCGCCGCCGTCACCGCCAGCGGGGCCCGCTACGTCGTCGCCTCCTCCGACCTGGCCCTGCTCGGCGGGGCCATGGCCGGTGTCGTGTCCGCCAGCCGGTCCGCCGTGACCGCCACCGAGGAGCCCTCGTGATCCGCCACATCGTCACCTTCACCTTCGCCCCCGACGTCCCCGAGGCCGCCCGCCGGTCGCTCCTCGACGAGCTGGAGACGTTCCCCGACCGCTTCCCGGCCATGCGGGGCTGGTCGCTCGGCCGCAACGTCTCGCAGCGCGACGACACCTACGAGTGGGCCTTCGTCGTCGACTTCGCCGACGAGGCCTCGCTCCTCGCCTACCTGAACAGCGAGCCCCACGAGACCTTCGTGGCCGAGCGCTGGCGGCCCGTCGTCGCCCGCCGGGCCATCACCACCTACGCCGTCCCCGGGGCCGATGTGACGGCGTCTCCCCGTCTCGCCCCGTAACGATTGACAAGACGACATCTCATATCGCAAGATGCCGAGCCTACGATCGACCGCGAGGGAGCACAGATGACCGACGGAGCCACCGGGCCCACCTGGCCGAACGACAAGCGGGTCGCCGTCGCCCTGACCGTGATGTACGAGACGTGGGCCGAGGAGAAGGCTCCGACGTACTCGGTCCAGGCGACCGGCCTGAAGCAGGGCACCGTCGACCACGCCGGCAGGGCCTGGTCGACCTACGGCGGCAACGTCGGCGTGTGGCGGATCCTCCGCACCCTCGACCGCTGGCAGATGCCGGCCACCTTCTTCACCAACGCCCGCTGCGCCGAGATCTACCCCGAGTCGGTCCAGCAGATCGTGAAGTCGGGCCACGAGCTCGGCGGCCACGCCTACACCCAGGACGGCCTGCTGGCCTACATGGACGTCGACGGCCAGCGCGAGTGCATCGGCCGCTCGCTCGACCTGCTGGAGGAGGTCGGCGGCGTCCGGCCCACCGGCTGGCTCAGCCCCGTCCTCGCCTTCACCCCCGAGACCGTCGGCCTGCTGGCCGAGGCCGGGCTCGAGTGGCAGGCCGACGTCACCTACACCGACCTCCCCCACCGGACGCACACCCCGCACGGCGTGATCGCCTCGGTGCCCAACTCGGACTTCACCGACAACCGGGTGCTCAAGTCCGACCCCAACGCCCTGGTGAGCGTCTACACCAAGACCTTCGACTACCTCTACGAGCACGAGCCGATGAGCCTCCTGGCCCTCACGCTCCACTGCCAGTTCGGTGGCCGCCCGATGGTGATCGCGGCGTTCGACCAGATCATGAAGTACATCACCAGCCACGAGGACGTCTGGCTCGTCAGCCACCGCGACCTCGGCCGCTGGGCGATGGAGGCCGACACCGATGAGCACCCCTACCGCGAGCGCTACCCCGTCTGACGGGCCCCCCGGGGCGGTCGTCGTCGTCGGCAGCGTCAACCGCGACCTGGTCGTCGGCGTCGACCGCCACCCCCTCCCGGGCGAGACCCTGCTGGGCACCTCGCTCGTCTCCACCACCGGCGGCAAGGGCGGCAACCAGGCCGCCGCCGCCGCCCGGGCCGGTGCGCCCACGCTCCTCGTCGCCCGCATCGGTGACGACGAGGGCGGGCGGGCGTGCCTGGCCGAGCTCCGGGGCGCCGGGGTCGACACCACGTTCACGACCGTCGACCCCGACGCCCCGACCGGCACCGCCGTGGTGACCGTGGCCGGCGGCGAGAACACCATCGTCGTCGTCCCCGGCGCCAACGGCCGGCTGGACGACACCGACGTCCCCCTGGGCCCCGGCGATGCCGTCGTGGCCCAGCACGAGACGCCGATCGCCCCGGTGGCCGCCGCCTTCGCCCGGGCCCGGGCCGCCGGCGCCACGACCGTCCTCAACCCGGCCCCGGCCGCCCCGGTGGCCGACGACCTGCTGACCCTGGTCGACGTTCTCGTGGTCAACGAACACGAGCTGGGGATCGTCTTCCCCGGCGCCACGCCGGAGGCCGCCCCGCCCTTCGCCGGCACCGTGGTCGTCACGCTCGGGCGTCACGGCGTGCGGGCCTGGCCGGCCGGGGGCGGTCCCGCGCTCGACGTGCCCGGGCGCCCCGTCGAGGCCGTCGACTCCACCGGCGCCGGCGACTGCTTCGTCGGCTACCTGGTGGCCGGTCTCGTCGCCGGCGTGCCCCTGGCGGCCGCCCTCGACCGGGCCAACCGGGCCGCCGCCCTCAGCACCACCCGCCCCGGCGCCGCGGCCTCCGTCCCCACCGCCGCCGAGGTCGACGCCCTCACCTGACCCCACCCCAGACGAACTGGCGATCAGATCCGACGCCTACCCGTCGGATCTGATCGCCAGCTCGGGTCAGGGGGTGGGGGATCCGAGGGTGTTGCGCAGCGGGAGGAGGCCCTCGACCTCGACGACGACCTCCTGGCCGTCGGTGAGGAAGCGGCCGAGGTCCTGGCCGGTGCCGGGCGGCGTGCCGGTGAGCACGACGTCGCCCGGGCGCAGCAGGGCGTAGCGCGAGAGGCGGGAGAGCAGGTCGCTCACGGCGAAGATCAGGTCGCTGGTGCGGCCGTCCTGGCGCTCCTCGCCCTCGACCCACGACCGGATGCGCAGGTCGAGGGTGTCGTCGAGGCCGCGGGCGTCGGCGATCGACGGGCCCAGCGGGCTGAAGCCCATGAACCCCTTGGCCAGGGTGGGGTTGGTGGTGTCGCGCATGACGTCGCGGGCGGTCATGTCGTTGGCCGGGGCGATGCCGGCCACCGCGGCCCACGCCTCGTCGGGCCCGGCCTCGTGGAGGGGGGCGCCGATCACCAGCGCCAGCTCGGCCTCGTAGTCGAGCTCGGCGGGGCGGGGCGTGGGGACGGGGAGCACCGCCCCGGGTGCGGCCAGGGCGGTGCTCGGCTTGAGGAAGAGGATCGGCTCGGTGGGCAGGACCCGGCCGGCGGTGGCGGCCTTGGCCCGGTAGTTGAGCCCGATCCCCCAGATGGCCAGCGGCCCCGGCAGCGGGGGCCGGAGCGTGGCCTCGTCGAGGGCGACGGTGGCGCGGGTGGCGGCGGCGTCGGCCGCGGCCCACCCCCCGTCGGCCAGCAGGGCGCCGAGGTCGGGGTGGGGCAGGTCGAGGAGGTGGATCCCGGTGCCCTCGACCCGCCCGATCCCGTCCGCCGTCACCACCAGCTGCTCCACACCCCGATCCTGCTATCCGGGACAACATCCCGTCAAGCGGAACGCTCCTCCGAACTCGGT
>DASTYI010000164.1:0-11493 GCA_035765045.1 Iamia sp.
GCGACCTGGCCGCGCCAGAACGGCTGAGGCCCTGGGCGACGCGACGATCCCCGACAAGAACCAGTTCTTGTAGGGGCTGGTCGCGGCGGGGGGACGGAGGGGTGGGGCGATGAGCGTGTACCGGGTGACGCACACGACGGAGTACCGGTACGAGGAGCCGGTCACCGCCTCGTACGGGCAGACCCACCTCCTCCCCCGGGCCGCCCCCGGCCAGGAGCCGCAGGACGCCACCGTGTCGTTCTGGCCCGTCCCCGACGACCGGCGCACCCGCACCGACTTCCACGGCAACCGCTGCGTCGCCTTCTCGATCCTCGCCCCCCACACCCGGCTCACGATCGAGGCCACCAGCACCATCGAGGTCACCGGCCCGCCGGCGCCCACCCTCGCCGCCGACATGCCCTGGGAGGTCGCCCGGGACGAGATCCACCGGGCCACCGACGCCGCCGGCCTGGCCGCCCGGGAGATGGCGCTGGCCTCGCCCCGCGTCGCCCTGTCGGCCGCGGTGCGGGAGTACGCGGCACCGTCGTTCACCCGCCGCCGGCCCCTGCTCGACGCCGTGGTCGACCTCTCGCACCGGATCCACGCCGACTTCGGCTACGAGCCCGGCGCCACCGACGTCGGCACCACCGTCGACGAGGCCCTCGCCGCCCGCAAGGGCGTGTGCCAGGACTTCGCCCACCTCGCCATCGCCTGCGTCCGGGCCCAGGGCCTGGCCGCCCGCTACGTCAGCGGCTACCTGGAGACGACGCCCCCGCCCGGCCAGCCCCGCTTGGCGGGCGCGGATGCCACCCACGCCTGGCTCGCCGTCCACCTCCCCGGCGACGGCTGGATCGGCGTCGACCCCACCAACGACGTCCTCGCCGGCGACCGCCACGTCACCACCGCCTGGGGGCGCGACTACGGCGACGTCCCGCCCGTCGAGGGCATCATCTTCACCGACGGCACCACCCAGGAGATGTCCGTCGCCGTCGACGTCGTTCGCCTCCCCTCCCCCCGGGCAGGGACGGCCCCGTGAAGCCCTACGAGTGCGGTCGGTGCGGGCACCTGCTGGACATCGGGGACGGGTCGTGCCCCCGGTGCGCGGCGCCGCTGGGGTTCGCCCTCCCGCTCGACGACATGCTCGTCCTCGACTCGCCCGAGGGCGACGGCTGGGTGCGGTGCGCGTCGCACCCGCTGATCGGCTGCACGTGGCTGATCCGCCCCGACGACGGGCCCCGCTGCGAGTCGTGCCGGCTGACCCGCACCGTCCCCGGCGACGACGACCCCGACGACCACGCCAACCTCGTGGTCATCGAGCAGGCCAAGCGGCGCCTGGTCGTCCAGCTGACGGGGCTCGGGCTGCCGATCGTCGACCGGGGCGAGGACCCCGAGGCCGGCCTGGCCTTCGACCTCAAGTCGACCCGCTACGAGCCGGTGACGATCGGCCACGCCGACGGCGTCATCACCATCGACCTGGCCGAGAGCGACGACGCCCACCGGGAGATGCTGCGGGCCCAGCTCGACGAGCCGTACCGCACGGTGCTCGGCCACCTCCGCCACGAGATCGGCCACTACTACTGGGGCGTCCTGATCGACCGGCCCGGCCGGCACGAGTCGTTCCGGGAGCTGTTCGGCGACGAGCGGGAGAGCTACCAGGACGCCCTCGACCGCCACTACTCCCAGGGCGCCGAGCCCGGGTGGCACGAGACGTGGGTCAGCGCCTACGCCACCATGCACCCCTGGGAGGACTGGGCCGAGACCTTCGCCCACTACCTCCACATCCGCGACACCCTCGACACCGCCGGCGCCTTCGGCATGACCCTGGCCGGCCCCGAGGAGGGCACCGCCGACGGCTCGGTCGAGCCCACCGGCGACGTCGACGACGAGACCTTCTGGTCGGTCGCCCGGGACTGGACCGCCCTGGCCACCGCCCTCAACGCCGTCAACCGGAGCATGGGCCACGCCGACCTCTACCCCTTCGCCCTCACCCCCGCCGTCGTCAAGAAGCTCTCATACCTCCACGACCTCATCCGCGGCGTCGAGCCCGGTTGAGGCCGTCGGGTCGGCGCGGACGGTGGGGGCGCCGGGGACGACGCGGACCCAGGCGGGGGCGGACTCGACGAGGCCGAGGCCGGCGAGCTCGGTGCGGGTCAGGGTGACGAGGACGACCTGGTCCTCGGTGGCGACCTCGACCCGGACCTCGAAGCCGACCCGGGTGATGCGCGAGACGGTGCCGGCCACGACGTAGCCCTTGTCGAGCACGCCGGGGTTCGACGCCGACAGGACGAGGTCGTGGGGGCGGACGAGGTGCTCGCCGAGCTGGGTGACGGGGCCGAGGAAGCGCATGACGAAGTCGTTGGCGGGCTCGTCGTAGAGGGCATCGGGCGGGCCGATCTGCTCGATGCGACCGTCGTTGATCACGACGATCTCGTCGGCCACCTCCAGCGCCTCCTCCTGGTCGTGGGTGACGAAGACGGTGGTGACGTGGACCTCGTCGTGGAGCCGGCGCAGCCAGTCCCGCAGCTCCTTGCGGACCTTGGCGTCGAGGGCGCCGAAGGGCTCGTCGAGCAGCAGCACCTTGGGCTCGACGGCGAGGGCGCGGGCGAGCGCCATGCGCTGGCGCTGGCCGCCCGAGAGCTGGGCCGGCAGCCGGTCGGCGAACTGCTCCAGGTGCACCAGCTCGAGCAGCTCCTGCACCTTGGCCTTGACCTCGGGCTTGGGCCGCTTGCGGATCTCCAGCCCGAAGGCGACGTTGCGGGCCACGCTCAGGTGCTTGAAGGCGGCATAGTGCTGGAAGACGAAGCCGACGCCGCGCTTCTGCGGGGGCAGGTGGGTGGCGTCGACGCCCTCGATCTCGATGATCCCGTCGTCGGCGTCCTCCAGCCCGGCGATGATCCGCAGGAGGGTGGACTTGCCGCCACCGCTCGGGCCGAGCAGGGCGGTGAGCTGGCCGGTCGGGATGCTGACGTCGATGTCGGACAGGGCGACGAAGTCGCCGAACCGCTTGCCGACGCCGCGGACCTCGATGCTCATCGGGCTGCGCTCACTTCTTCGACTCCTGGGGACGGACGAACGACACGACGACGATGCAGGCGACCGACACCATGGCGAGCAGGAAGGCGGTGGCGTAGGCGCCCGGCTTGTCGAAGTTGAGGTACTTCTCCTCGACGACGAGCGTCGCCGTGCGGGTGCGGCCGAGCACGTTGCCCGACACGACCTTGACCGCCCCGAACTCGCCGAGCGATCGGGCCAGGCTGAGCACGACGCCGTAGACGACGGCCCAGCGGATGGTCGGGAGGGTGATGCGCCGGAAGGTCTGGAAGGCGCCGGCACCGAGCGACCGGGCGGCCTGCTCCTGCTCGATGCCGACCTCCTCCAGCACGGGCACGACCTCGCGGATGACGAGCGGCAGGGCCACGAAGGTGGTGGCCATGACGATGCCGGGCGTCGAGAAGATGATCTCGAAGCCCCACGACTCCAGGGTCGGCCCGAGCCAGCCGTTGCGCCCGCCGTAGACGAGGATCAGCGACAGGCCGACGACGACGGGCGACACCGACAGGGGCAGGTCGAGCAGCGGGCTGAGGATGCGCTTGCCGGGGAACTCGTAGCGCACGAGCAGGAGCGAGACGCCGACGCCGAACACCGTGTTGATCACCACCGAGACGACGGCGACGATCACGGTGAGCCGCAGGGCGTGGATGACGTCGGGGTCCTCCAGCAGCTCGGTCAGCGCCGCCGTGCCGTCCTCGAAGGTGTTGGTGCCGACCAGCGTCACCGGCCACGCCACCAGGAAGAAGACGTAGACGAGCACGACGGCCCGCATCACGTAGGTGGCGGGGCGGCGACGACCCCGGCGGGCGCGGCGAGCACGGCGGCGGGTCGGCTCAGCCACGGCGCACCAGCCGGCGCTGGAGGAGGTCGAAGGCCACGATCACGACGAGCGACACGAACAGCAGCACCGTCGCCACCGCGGTGGCCCCCGGCAGGTTGTCGTTCTCGATGCTGCTCAGCATCCGGACCGAGGCGACCTCGGTCTTCATGGGCAGGTTGCCCGACAGCAGGACGAGCGAGCCGTACTCGCTCACCCCCCGGGCGAACGACAGGGCGGCGCCGGCGGCGATGGCCGGGGTGATCGAGGGCAGCGTGACCCGCCGGAAGGTGGTGAACCGGCTGGCCCCGAGCGAGGCGGCCGCCTCCTCGACCTCGCGGTCGAGCTCGGCCAGCACCGGCTGCACCGTGCGGACGATGAACGGCAGCGTCACGAACAGGAAGGCGAGGAACACCGCCGGGCGCTCGTTGGCGATGTCGACGCCGAGCGGGCTCTCGGGCCCGTAGAGCGACAGCAGCACCAGGCCGGCGACGATCGTCGGCAGGGCGAACGGGATGTCGATCATCACCTCGAGGACGCGCTTGCCGAAGAAGTCGTCGCGCACGAGCACCCAGGCGATCAGGGTCCCCATGACGACGTTGACCAGCGTGACCCCGAGGGCGGTGAGCACGGTGAGCAGCACCGCGGCCCGGGTCTGCTCGGTGGTCAGCTGGGTGGCGAAGGTGCTCCACCCGCCCTCGACGGCGGTGACGACCACGGCGACGAGCGGGACCAGGACCAGCAGGCTGAACCAGATCATGGCCACGCCGAGGCCCAGCCCCGAGACCCGGGTGAGCCCCCCGGCCGCGACCGACCGGCGGCGAGCCGGACGATCGACGGCCGGGAGGGCGGCGGTCACTCGGCGTTCCCCGAGGCGGCGATGGCCGCCGTGACGATGCCGGACTCCTCGTCGAAGAACGTGTCGCTGAGGTCGGACCAGCTGCCGAAGTCCTCGGCCACGGTGAGGAGGTTGGTGACCGCCGGGAACGGCTCGGCCGGGTCGTTGGCCCCCTCGACCTCGACGTCGATGCTCTCGCCGTTCGGGTCGCCCAACGGGCGGAACCCCTTGAGGGCGAACTGGCGCTGGCCCTCCTCGCCGAGGACGAACTCCAGCCAGCTCTCGGCCTTGGGGTCGGCGTCCTCCAGGACGGCGCCCGGGTTCTCGATCAGGAGGGTGGTCTCCGGGACGATGTACTCGAAGTCCTCGCCGTTCTGGCGGGCCAGGATGGCCTCGTTCTCGTAGGTGAGGAAGACGTCGCCGGTGCCGCTGGTGAAGGCCTGGGTGGCGTCGCGGCCGCTGTTGGGGAGCGAGACGGCGTTGGCGTAGAGGTCGTTGACGTACTGCTCGGCCTCCTCCTCGCTGCCGCCGGCCTCGATGACCTGGCCCCAGGCGGCGAGGGCGTTCCAGCGGGCGGCGCCCGACGAGGCCGGGTTGGGCGTGACGATCTCGACGCCGTCCTGGGTCAGGTCGTCCCAGTCCTCGATGCCGAGCGGGTTGCCGGGGCGGACGGCGAAGACGACCACCGAGGTCGACACGACGCCCTTGTTCTCGCCGTCGTCCCAGGTGTCGGCGACCAGGCCGGCGTCGACGAGGCGGGTCACGTCGCTGGTGACCGAGAAGTGGACGTAGTCGGCGGGCTGGCCGTTCTCGACGGCCCGGCTCTGGTCGCCCGAGGCGCCGTAGGAGGTCTCGAACCTCACGCCCTCGCCCTCGGGGGTCTTGGCCCACTCCTCGGCGATGGCGGTGTTGGCCGCCTCGGGGACGGCGAAGCCGACGATGCTCAAGGTGGTGTCGCCGCCCGCGCCGCCGTCGCCGGAGTCGTCGTCGCCGCCACAGGCGGAGAGCACCATCAGGCCGGCGACGGCGATCGCCGCCAGGGCGCGGGCTCGGCTCCACGGACGAGTGGTCATCGGGATCGGTCCTCCTCCGCCCCACGGGGCGGTCCTCCCCAACCGGTCCTTTCCGGTCGGTTCAGGAGAGATTAACCGATAGACGGGTTTCTCGGTCAACTTGATGGGAAAAGCGCCGAACCGCCGCCCACCGGCGCCCGTGCGCGAGGCTGCGCCGGTGACGATGGAGGGGCACGGCCGCTACGAGGCCGACATCCGCTGGACGACCCACGGCGTGGCCCACGTGCGCGCCGCCGACTGGGGCAGCCTCGGCTTCGGCCAGGCCTGGGCCTGCGCCCGTGACCACCTGGGGACGCTGGCCGACCAGTTCGTCAAGGTGCGCAGCGAGCGGGCCCGGTTCCACGGCCCCGGCCCCGACGGCGCCCACCTGGCCAGCGACCTCGGGTACCAGGCCCTCGGCCTGGCGGCGCGGGCCGTCGCCCTGCGCGACGCCCAGGGCGAGGAGATCCGGGCCCTCGTCACCGGCGCCGTCGCCGGCTACAACGCCCGCCTGGCCGAGGCCGTGGCCGAGGACCGGGTGCCCGACTGGTGCCGGGGCGCCGAGTGGCTGCGGCCCATCGAGGAGCTCGACCTCTACGCCTACCTCGTCGACGTCACCCTCCTGGCCAGCGGCCGGGCCCTGCTCGGGCTGATCGGCCGGGCCGAGGCCCCCGGCCCCGACGGGCCCGTCCCCCCGGCGCCCCTCGACGCCCTGGGCGCCCCGGCCGACGGCGCCGGCAGCAACGGCTGGGCCTTCGGCCGCGACGCCACCGCCTCGGGCGGCGGGCTGGTCATGGGCAACCCCCACTTCCCGTGGGACGGCGAGGCCCGGTTCTGGGAGTGCCACCTCACCCTCCACGAGCCCGGCGCCGCCCGGCCCGAGCTCGACGTCTACGGCTGCTCGCTGGTGGGCACGCCCGGCGTCCTCATCGGCTTCAACCCCGACGTGGCCTGGACCCACACCGTGTCCCGGGGCCACCGCTTCACCCTCGGCCGGCTCGACCTCGTGCCCGGGCGCCCCACCGCCTACCGCTGGGGCGACGAGGAGCGGGAGATGGAGCCGGCCACGTTCACCGTCGAGGTGCGCGACGCCGAGCCCGTCGAGCGGACCCTGTGGCGCTCGCACCACGGCCCGATGGTCAACCTGCCGCTGCTCGGGTGGGGGCTGGAGACGGCGTTCACCTACCGCGACGCCAACATCGACAACACGTCGGTGCTCGCCCAGTGGATCGACATGGGCCGGGCCCGCTCGATCGACGACCTCCAGGCCGCCATGGCCACCCACCAGGCCGTCCCGTGGGTGAACACGCTCGCCGCCGACCGCACCGGCCGGGCCTGGTACATCGACGCCTCGGCCACGCCCAACCTGGGCGAGGGCGCCCAGCGACGCTTCCGCGAGCGGATCTCGTCGGACCTCGTCGCCGCCCTCCTCTACGAGAACCGGGTCGCCCTGGTCGACGGGAGCGACCCCGACGACGACTGGATCGCCGTCGACGGCGCCCGCAGCCCGGGCCTCGTCCCCCACCGCCGCCTCCCCCAGATCGAGCGGACCGACGTCGTCTCCAACGCCAACGACTCGCACTGGTCGACCCAGCCCGACGCCCCGTTGGAGGGGTACTCGGTGCTCCACGGCTTCGAGCGCACCCCGCTCTCGCCCCGCACCCGGCAGAACCTGCGGACGACGGCCCGGCTGGCCGAGGTGGGCGGCGTCACCAACGAGCGCGCCCTCGCCGCCCTGTTCGCCAACGACGTCCTGACCGCCGAGCTGCTGGCCGGGGCGGTCGTCGAGCGGATCCGGGGCGCCGGGCCGGTGCGGGTGGGCGACCGCGACGTCGACCTCCGCCCGGCGGCCGACGTCCTCGACCGGTGGGACCGCCGCGACCAGCTGACGTCGGTCGGCTCCGCCCTGTGGCGCGAGGTGCTGGCCGGGTTCGCGGCCACCGACGTGGTCGACGCCGGGCCGCTGTGGGCCGTGCCCTTCGACGCCGACGACCCGGTCGAGACGCCCCGGGACCTGGCGGAGGCGCCCGACGAGGGCCCCGACCCGGTGCTCGCCGCCGTGGCCGGGGCGGTGCTGGCGCTGGAGCAGGCCGGCGTGGCCATCGACGCCCCGCTGGGCGAGGTCCAGTGGGCGACCCGGGGGTCGCACCGGGTCCCGGTCCACGGCGGGGTCGACCGGGAGGGCGTGCTCAACGTCCTCAGCCCGGTCACCGTCATGGCCTCGACCGGGGTCGAGCCGCAGCCGCCCCGCCCGGCCCCGGTTCCCGGCCGGGCCGCCACCTCGGGGCTGGCCGAGGGCGGCTACCCGTGCCGCTACGGCGCCAGCTTCGTGTTCTCGGTCGAGATGCGCCCCGACGGGCCCGTGGGCGTGGGCCTCCTCGCCTACGGCCAGTCCGCCGACCCCCGCTCGCCCCACCACGTCGACGGCACCCGGGCCTACGCCGACCAGGCCGTCCGCCCCCTCCTCGTCACCGAGGACGCCATCGCCGCCGCCACCGAGGCCCACCGCACCGTCACTGGCTGACCCCTCCTCCCCCGAACTCGGTGGGATCGGTGACACCGGGGTGTCACGGATCCCACCGAGCTCGGGTGGGGGTGGGGTTCCAAGTGGGTTCCAACCGGGCTCCACGCGGGGGCGGGGATGGTGTGCGGGTCCCAGCCGACCCCCGCCCCGGAGCCCGTCATGCCCCACCCCCGCACCCTCCCCGTCGCCAGCGACGTCTGGCTCGTCCGGTCGCCCCTCGACGGGCCCGGCCTGCCCCTGAACACCCTGGTGGTGGCGGGTGAGGACCCGGTCCTGGTCGACACCGGGCCCGCCCCCGACCGGGCCCTCTGGTGGGCCCAGGTCGAGGCCCTGGTCGACGTGGCCGACGTCCGCTGGCTGGTGCTCGGCCACGACGACCCGGCCCACTGCGGCGGCCTGGCCGACGTGCTCGACCGCTGCCCGGGGGCGACGGTGGTGGCGTCGTGGGCAATGGAGGAGCGGCTGGCGCAGCGGCTCCCGGGGCTCGACCCGGGCCGCCTCCGGTGGGTGGCCGACGGCGACGTCCTCCGGGCCGGTGGGCGCGACCTGTGCGTGCTCCGCCCGCCCGCCTACGACTCCCCCGCCACCGTCGGGCTCTACGACGCCGCCAGCGGGCTCTACTGGGCGTCGGTCTGCTTCGGGACGCCGCTCCCCCACGACGTCGACGAGGTCTCGGTGCTCGACCGGGACGTGTGGGAGGACGGCTTCTCCACCTACCACCGCCGCCTCGCCCCCTGGATCGCCGACGTCGACCCGGCGCGCTGGCGGGCCGCCGTCGGCCGGGTGGCGGTGCAGGGGCCCCGCACCATCGCCTCGGCCCGGGGGCCGCTGATCCGGCGGGGCGACGTCGGCAGGGCACTCGACCTGCTGACCGACCTGGCCGGGCTGCCCGAGCCGGCGCCCCGGCGCTCGGTCCCGCCGACCCCCGGGACCTCGGTAGCCTGACCCGCCGCACGCGGGCGCACCGTGCCAGGGCCACCGACCATCGAGACCGATCACGCCACCCATCTGGAGATCTCCGTGCTCGGGTCGTTGCGCGCCCGGCGGCGGGACGGCACCGAGCTGGCCGTCGGCGGACGGCGCCAGCGCGGCGTGCTGGCCCGGCTGGCCATCGCCGGCGGCGAGGTCGTGGCCGCCGACCGGGTGATCGACGACCTGTGGGACGGCGACCCGCCCCGCAGCGCCACCAACACGCTCCAGAGCTACGTCTCCAACCTCCGCCGGGTGCTGGGCGACGAGGCCTCGGTCGTGGTCGAGCGGGTCGGCGACGGCTACCGCATCGACCCCGCCGGCGCCGGGCTGACGGCGACCCGGTTCGAGCGGCTGGTGGCCGAGGGCACCGGCGCCGGGCACCCCGACGACCGGATCGCCGCCCTCGACGCCGCCCTCGCCCTGTGGCACGGCCCCGCCCTCGGCGACCTGGCCGACGAGCCGTGGGCCCGCGGCCCGGCCGTGCGGCTGGAGGAGCTCCGCCTCGCCGCCACCGAGACCCGCTTCGGCTTGCTGCTCGACACCGGTCGCCACGCCGTGGCCGTCGGCGACATCGAGGCGGCCGCCACCGCCCACCCCCTGCGCGAGCGCCTCACCGCCCTGCTCGTGCTGGCGCTGTACCGCAGCGGCCGCCAGGCCGAGGCCCTCCGGGCCTACGAGCGGGCCCGGACCCACCTGGCCGACGAGCTCGGCCTCGACCCGAGCCCCGACCTCACCCGCCTCGCCGACCAGGTCCTCGCCCACGACCCCGCCCTCGACCTCCCCGCCCCGGCGAGCCCAGGGGAGATCCGGTCGCCGGGGCCGCCCGAACTCCCCCCCGTTCCGGAGGGGGTGATGCCGCTGCCGCCGGCGGTCGAGGGGCGGCGGGCGCTCAGCCGGTTCGTCGGGCGGATCGACGAGCTCGACCGGCTGGGCGCGGCGTGGACCGCCACCCGGACCGGGGGGCGGCGGCTGGCGCTGGTGGCCGCCGAGCCCGGCGCCGGCAAGACCCGCCTCGCCCAGCAGCTGGCCCGCACCGTCCACGCCGAGGGCGCCCAGGTGCTGTGGGGGCGGTGCACCGCCGAGTCGCTGGCGCCCTACCAGCCCGTCGTCGAGGCCGTCCGCACCGCCACCGAGGCCATGGGCCCGGCCGCCGGTCGCGCCCTGGTCACCGCCCGGCCCGCCCTCGGACGCCTCCTCCCCGACATCGTCCCCGAGGCCGCCGACGAGGCCCGCCGCAGCGACCTCTACGCCCTCTACGAGGCGCTGGCCGAGCTGGTCACCGACGTCTCGGCCACCGCCCCCGTCCTCCTCGTGGTCGACGACGCCCAGTGGGCCGACACGGCGACGCTCGGCCTGCTCGACCACCTCCTCGCCCACGACCGGGGCGGCCGGCTGCTCGTCGTCGCCACCGCCCGGCGCCCGGCGGGCCGGACCACTCCGGAGCTCGACGCCTTCGTCGCCGCCCAGCGCCGGGCCGAGCGGCTGACCGAGGTCGTGCTGCCCGGCCTCGACACCGGCGCCGTGGCCGAGCTGCTCGGCGCCCGGGGCGTCGCCGTCGACGACGCGACCGCCGAGGCCCTGCGCCAGCGGACCGGGGGCAACCCCTTCTTCCTCGAGGCCCTGGCCGACCACGGCGGCGACCTCGGCGGCGGCGACCCCCGGGCCCTGCCGGTGTCGGTGCGCGACGTGCTCGACGGCCGGCTCGCCGCCCTCGACGCCGAGGCCGCCACCGTGCTGACCGCCGCCGCCGTCATCGGGCTGCGGGTCGACCTCGCCCTGCTCGGCGCCGTGACCGCCACCGGCCCCGACGCCCTGCTCGACGTGGTCGACGCCGCCGTCGCCGGCGGGCTGCTGGCCGAGGACGAGGACCTCGGCTGGGTGACCTTCCCCCACGCCCTGGTCCGCCAGGCCCTCGTCGCCCGGACCACCCGCAACCGGGAGGCCCACCTCCACCTGCGGGTGGCCGACGCCCTCGGGGCCGGGGCGACGGCGACCGCCGGGGCCGTGGCCGAGCACCTCCTCGCCGCCGGGCGGCTGGCCCCCACCGCCCGCCGGGCCCGGGCCGCCCTCGACGCCGCCACCGAGGCGATCGCCGTCCTCGCCGACCACGAGGCCCGGCGCTGGGTCGACCGGGCCCTCGCCGCCCTCGACGCCGAGCCCGGCACCGAGCCGGCGCTGCGGGCCGAGGCCCTGATCCTCTCTGCCAGGGTCTACCGCCACATCGGGTCGCGGGAGCCGGGCGAGGCGGCGATCGGCGAGG
>DASTYI010000165.1:0-2578 GCA_035765045.1 Iamia sp.
CACCGACCTGGCCGAGGTGCTCCGGCCCGGCGACCTGTGCCTGTCGCTCGGCGCCGGTGACATCACCGGCCTGGCCGACGAGGTGCTGGCCGTGCTCGCCGGCGGACCGGAGCGGTGAGCGCCCCCGACGCCGTCGCCTGCGCCGCCGCCGTCCTCGGCGACCGGGCCACCGCCGACGCCGACCTCGGCGCCCTGACCACCTACCGGGTCGGGGGCCGGGCCGCCCTGCTGGTCGAGGCGGCCGACGAGGCCGACCTGGTGCTCGTGGCCCGGGCGGTGGCCGCCAGCGACCTCCCGACCCTCGTCGTCGGCAAGGGGTCGAACCTGCTCGTGGCCGACGCCGGCTTCCCCGGCATCGCCGTCGTGCTCGGCCCCGGGCTGGCCGGCGTCGAGGTCGAGGGCACCGTCGTGCGGGCCGGGGGCGGGGCCAGCCTGCCCGTCGTCGCCCGCCGCTCGGCGGCCGCCGGGCTCACCGGCTTCGAGTGGGCCGTGGGGGTGCCGGGCTCGATCGGGGGGGCGGTGCGGATGAACGCCGGCGGCCACGGCTCGGACATGGCGGCCACCCTCGTGAGCATCCGCGTCGTCGAGCTGGCCGCGGGGGAGGATGGTGCGATGCCCGCGACGCTCGCTGCCGATCGCCTCGCGCTGGGGTACCGGACGTCGAACGTCTCACCCTCGCAGGTCGTCGTCGGCGCCGAGCTGGCCCTCGCCCCGGGCGACCGGGCCACGGCCGAGGCCGAGATCAGCGCCATCGTCCGCTGGCGCCGCGAGAACCAGCCCGGCGGCCCCAACGCCGGCTCGGTGTTCACCAACCCGCCGGGCGACTCGGCCGGCCGGCTGATCGACGCCGCCGGGCTCAAGGGCCACCGGCGGGGGAGCGCGGCGGTGTCGGACAAGCACGCCAACTTCATCCAGGCCGACGCCGGGGGCTCGGCCGACGACGTCCTCGCCCTCATGGCCGAGGTCGCCCGTCGGGTCGAGGAGGTCCACGGCGTCCGCCTCCACCCCGAGACCCGTCTGGTCGGCCTGACGTGGCCGGGGGAGGGGGACGCCTGATGGCCGGTCCCCGCACCCCCGTGCGCGAGTGGCGCCCGCCGGCCGAGGCGCCGGTCGTCGCCCACCCGCGGATGCGGGCCCGCCGGGCCGAGGTGGCCCGCGGGGTCACTCGCCGCCGGCTGCGCCGGGTCAAGGCCGTCCTGGCCGTCGTCTGCGCCGTGGTGTGGGCCCTGGTCGCCCTGCGCAGCCCGCTGCTCGACGTCGACCGGGTCCAGGTCGTCGGGGCCGAGCGGGTCCCGGTGGCCGAGGTCCGCCGGGCCGCCGGCGAGGGCCCCGGCACCCCGATGGTCGAGGTCGACCTGGGCGCCGCCCGGGCCCGGGTGGCCGAGCTGCCCTGGGTCGACGAGGTGCGGGTCACCCGCCTCTGGCCCGGCACCGTGCGGGTCGTCGTCACCGAGCGCCACGAGATCGCCACCGTCGAGCACGAGGACGGCTGGGCCCTCCTCGACCGCCACGGCCGGGTGCTCGAGGTCGTGGCCGCCCGCCCCGACCTCGCCGCCCTCCCGGGCGAGCGCGCCGCCGCCCCCGGTGCCACCCTCGGCGCCGAGGACCGGCGGGCGCTGGCCGTGCTCGGCAGCCTCCCCGCCGAGCTGCGCCAGCTCACCGAGGGCACCGACGACGGCCCCGACGGGCTCGAGCTGGTGCTCGACGACGGCTTCCGGGTCGTCCTCGGCGACGGGCGGGACCTGGCCACCAAGGCCGACGCCGCCCTGGCCGTGCGCGACCACGCCGGGGCGCCGGGGGAGGCGGGCTGTCGCATCGACGTCCGGGTCCCGACCGCACCGGTCTTGACCACGGGGAGGGCCTGTGCGTAGGGTCTCGACCGCTACAAGAACTTTACATAACCCTCACCCTCAACCTCAGGTCGAGGGTTCTTGGATGGTCGGCCCCTGCGGCCGACCGTCCGCGCGTCCCCGAGAACGGAGCACATCCCATGGCCGGTAACCCGCAGAACTACCTGGCGGTCATCAAGGTCGTCGGCGTCGGCGGTGCGGGCTGCAACGCCGTCAACCGGATGATCGACGCCGGCCTCAAGGGCGTCGAGTTCATCGCCGTCAACACCGACGCCCAGGCGCTGCTGATGAGCGACGCCGACGTCAAGCTCGACATCGGGCGCGACCTGACCCGGGGCCTCGGCGCCGGCAGCGACCCCGACGTCGGCGCCTCCGCCGCCGAGGCCCACCGGGCCGAGCTCGAGGAGGTCCTCAAGGGCGCCGACATGGTGTTCATCACCGCCGGCGAGGGCGGCGGCACCGGCACCGGCGGCGCACCGGTCATCGCCGAGATCGCCAAGTCGCTCGGCGCCCTCACCATCGGCGTGGTCACCCGGCCCTTCGGCTTCGAGGGCCGCCGCCGCTCGGTCCAGGCCGAGCAGGGCGTCCAGAAGCTCAAGGAGCGGGTCGACACCCAGATCGTCATCCCCAACGACCGGCTGCTCACCGTCTCCGACGACAAGACGTCGGTCGTCAACGCCTTCAAGATGGCCGACGAGGTCCTCCTCCAGGGCGTCCAGGGCATCACC